>JANMNW010000433.1:0-4265 GCA_031368515.1 Chloroflexota bacterium | reverse complement strand
TCGGCCATCAAGCAATATTCCTGGATCGACTATCTCGGCACATTTATCAGCTTTGTGGGATTGGCCACGCCGGGCTTTTTGCTGGCGTTGATCTTGGCCTATGGCACGCTGAGCATTTTGGGATTTTCACCGCTCGGCCTGAATTCCATTGAGTTTGCCGATCAGCCCATGAGCCTGGCCAAAGGCATTGACCTGGCCAAGCATCTGATTCTTCCCTTGATCATCGTTGGTTTGACCGGCACCGGCGTCACCATTCGCGTGCTGCGCGCCAATTTGCTCGACGAGCTCAAGAAGCAATATGTTGTGACTGCGCGCGCCAAGGGCCTGAGCGAGTATCAGCTTTTGATGAAGTATCCGGTGCGCATGGCCATCAATCACTTGATCAGCACCATCGGCGGTATTTTGCCGGCGCTGATTGGCGGCGAGCAATTGGTTTCGATTGTGTTGTCGCTGGACACCACCGGGCCGGTGCTGTTGCGCGCGGCGATCGCGCAGGATGTTTATCTGGTGGGCGGAATTGTGATGATACTCAGCACGCTCGCGCTGCTGGGATCGCTGTTGTCCGATATCGCGCTGGCCTCGCTGGATCCGCGCATCCGCTTTGGAGGAACGTCGAAATGAGTTCGCCATCCATGCCGATACCCGCCGCACCGGCCGGGCCTGCGGTCGCCGAAAAGGAAGACCGTTCCTTCTACGCCACCCAGTGGCAGCTGATCTGGTGGAAATTTCGCAAGCACAAGCTGGCTGTTGTCTCCACAGTGTTGCTGGTGCTTTTGTATCTGACAGCGATTTTCGCCGATTTTGTCGCACCCTATCTGGCGACCACGCGCTTTGAGGGGCAGCAACAGCAGCCACCGACGCAGATTCGCTTCATGCGCGACGGCGCGTTCTACGGCCCTTATGTTTACGGGACCAAACGCACATCCGATCCCAAGACATTCAAGTTTATTTTTACGCCGGATGAGAGCAAGGCTTATCGCATTCAGTTTTTTGCCAAGGGCGAGCCCTACAAGATGTTCGGCCTGATCTCGTCGGACATTCACTTGTTCACGACTGGAAATGAAAAGGGCACGCCGCGCGTGTTTCTCTTTGGCACGGACCGGCTGGGTCGCGATATCTTCTCGCGCTCGTTTTACGCCGCGCGCATCTCGCTGTCGATCCCCTTCGTCGGAATCTTTTTGACCTTCATCATCGGCCTGACGCTGGGCGGGCTGTCGGGTTACTTTGGCGGCCTGATCGATGAGATCATTCAGCGCATCATCGACTTTATTCAATCGGTGCCGACCATTCCGCTGTGGATTGCCCTGGCGGCGGCGCTGCCGCGCCAATGGTCGACTGAAAAGACTTTTTTGGCCATCACCGTCATTCTGTCGGTGGTCGGATGGACGGGTTTGGCGCGCGTGGTGCGCGGCAAGCTGTTGCAGTTGCGCGAAGAAGACTACACGCTGGCGGCGCAGTGCGCTGGAGCAAGCGAAGGCCGCATCATTTTTCGTCACCTGCTGCCGGGCTTTACCAGCCACTTGATCGTGTCGCTGACCAACGGCGTGCCCGGATCGATTCTGGGTGAAACCGCGCTGAGCTTTATCGGCCTGGGCATGCAGCCGCCCGCGGTGAGCTGGGGCGTGCTGCTGCAGGATGCGCAGAACCTGGTGTCCATCGCGCAACAGCCCTGGATGCTCATCCCGGCGCTGTTTGTCATTGTGACCGGGTTGTTGTTCAGCTTTGTCGGCGACGGCCTGCGCGACGCCATGGATCCTTATACCCGGTAGCTCATACATGACCAACACCAACGACTTGCTCATTGAAGTCAACAACCTGGAAGTGCACTTCAACCTGCTGGAAGGCGTGGTGCGCGCGCTGAATGGCGTGAGCTTCGAGATTCGCCAAGGCCGCTCGCTGGGCGTGATCGGCGAGAGCGGCTGCGGCAAGTCGGTGACCGCGCAGTCGATCATGCGCATTGTGCCCACGCCGCCGGCCAAAATTGTGGGTGGGACGATCCGTCTGCACATCGCGCCGGAAAATGGCAAGCCCGGTGAAAGCGTCAATATCCTTGACCTGCCGGCCAGTGGCCCAAAAATCCGCAGCATTCGCTGGAAGCATGTGGCGATGATCTTTCAGGAGCCGATGACATCGTTTAGCCCGGTCTTTACGATCGGCAACCAGATCATCGAAGCGGTTCTGTTGCACAATCCGGGCACCACCGAGGCGCAGGCGCGCAACCGCGCCATCGAGCTGCTCGGGCGCGTGGGCATTCCGCGGCCGCAACGTCTGGTCGACGCGTATCCGCATCAGCTCAGCGGCGGCATGCGCCAGCGCGCCATGATCGCGATGGCGCTGTCGTGCGATCCGAAGTTGCTTATCGCCGACGAGCCGACCACCGCGCTGGATGTCACCATCGAGGCGCAAATCCTGGAGCTGCTCAAATCATTGCAACAAGAGTTCGGTATGTCGATGATGTATATCAGCCACGACTTGGCTGTGGTGGGCGAGATGGCCGACGACATCATGGTGATGTATCTGGGCCAGGTGATGGAGCGCGCCTCGCGCGACGAGCTTTTCGACAACCCATTGCACCCCTATACGCAGGCGCTCTGGCGTTCGATCCCGCGCATCGACGGCGGCCAGGAGCGGCTCGAGCCGATCGCCGGCTCACTGCCTGGCCCGTTCACTGAGCAAAAAGGCTGCCCGTTTTATTCGCGGTGCGAGCATCGTATTCAAGGCGTCTGCGATGTGCAGCGCCCGCCGATGTACAAAGCATCGCCGACGCATGAAGTAAGCTGCTTTCTGTACAAGAAAGACTAGAACTCATCCTAAACATGTAGGCCCCACCTTTTTGCCGACGATTCGGGTTATTGAGCAAGGTGGAGTCCACATTTTTGGATGAGTATTCGAAGGAATGGGCATGAACGCTACTGCGACTCCGACCAAGCCGGCTTCGACGAGCAATATTGTTTCCGGCGAACCGCTGCTAGAAATCGTCAACCTGAAGAAATATTTCCCGGTGCAGAAGGGCTTTTTGCGGCGCACCGTGGGCTATGTCAAAGCCGTCGATGGCATCAGCCTGACCGCGCAACCGGGCGAAACGTTGGGCGTGGTGGGCGAGAGCGGCAGCGGAAAGACCACGCTCGGCCGCACGCTGTTGCGGCTCTACGAGCCGACAGCCGGCGATGTGACGCTGCGCTTTGACGGACAGGTCATTCCGGTGACGCAACTGGATGGCCCGGAGCTTCGGCAGCTCCGCCGCAGCGCGCAGATGATCTTTCAAGATCCGTATTCGTCGCTCAATCCGCGCATGACGGTGCTGGAATCCGTGGGTGAGCCGCTGCTGGTGAACAAAATCGCATCCGGCCGCGAGCTTGAGGATCGCGTCAGCGAGGTGATCAAACAGGTCGGCCTGCGTGTGGAGCATTTGCGCCGCTATCCGCATAGCTTCTCCGGTGGCCAGCGCCAGCGCATCGGCATCGCGCGCGCGCTGGTGGTTCGCCCCAAGCTGGTGGTGGCCGACGAGCCTGTGTCCGCGCTGGATGTGTCGGTGCAGGCGCAGATTCTGAACCTGCTCAAAGATTTGCAGGCGGAGTACGGGCTGACGTATATGTTCATCACGCATGCGATGAACGTCGTTCGCTATGTCTGCGATCGCGTCGCGGTTTTGTATGCCGGGCGCATGGTGGAATTGGGATCCAAGACGGAGCTGCTTGGACGGCCGCGCCATCCGTATACAGAGGCGCTGTTGTCGGCGGTGCCGCGCACCAGCAGCCGCAACCGCTCGACGCGCATCGTGTCTCCGGGTGAAGTGCCCGATCTGGCCAACTTGCCCGGCGGTTGCGCCTTTCACCCGCGCTGCAAGTATGCGATCGATCGCTGCAAGACGGAGGTGCCCGAGTTGCGGCCGATGTCGGACGGTTATCTCGCCGCCTGCCATCGCGCGGAAGAACTTGAACTGAAGGGGATCTAGCGCTCATCCCAAAATGAGGACTTCACACTGGCTGGAAGCCTGAACGGCCGCCACAGCACCATGAACGCTTCCATTTCGCAACCGCCGATCGCCGCCGCGCGGGCGCGCAACAAACTGACGCGCCCTCAATCACTGCTTCTGGCGGTCGCGCTGACGGTTGCGGCCGTGGCGGCATCCATGCTCTATGCCCGCCCGCTGCTCATCAATGGGCTCAACATCTACGATGAGGGCATCATTCTGACCGGCGCCGCGCGCGTGATGCGCGGCGAGATGCCCTATCGCGATTTCTGGACGCAATACAGCCCCGGAC
>JANMNW010000409.1:0-2520 GCA_031368515.1 Chloroflexota bacterium | reverse complement strand
ACAGCGATAGGCATGACTGTCTGAGTGGCCGCGTGCTCGAACTGCATGCCAGTACGCCACGGCCCAAGGCGACTTGACGCTGATCACCGACGCGACCGCCCACTGTTGCACCAGCCAGCGAAAGTCGTGATCGCAGGCTGCACGAAAGTGGACGGAATGATGCCGACCGCTGGACTTGGTGACCGGACAGGTGCCTGCCAATGCCTGCACTCTGCCAGGTGCCGAGAAACGTTCTCGATCGTCGCCAAACTTGGTCAAGACCGCCGGCGCCAGGAAGGCACCCAGCCCAGGCAGTGATCGAAACAGTGCTGCATCCGGATGTTGCTCGAACAACGCTGTGAGTGCAGATTGTTCGCGGCGCTCGGTCTTCACCAGATCCAGTGCCAAACGTGCCACATGAGTCACTTCCGAGGTGTAGGCCAGGCTGGCCACAGGATTGGGCTGTGGTCGCGTGCGCTGCAGTCGTGCAAAACGATCTGGCAGACTGTGGTGGCTACGATCGTCATCCAGGCCGAAAAGCAGGCGTTTTCGGCGGCTTGGCGCCTAGAATCCGAACCCGAGACAATGTGCAGATGCTGCGGGTCAGGACTTTCTTCTCTCATCTGGTGCGATCGCTTGCTGCGCGTGGCACAGGCTTATGTCACCTACTTCAACCACGCGTGACTGCACCAAGGCATCCAGCAAAAGATTCCTTGCGGTGGCGCAGCCAGGGCGTCGCCAGCAAAAGGCAGGCTGGTTGCGACGTCGATGCTCAACGGCCTCCATCACGACTATGTGCGCCACGTAGGCGCTGAGTGAGGATATTCCTCAAAGGGGAAGAAGGTACAGAACAGATGACCTTTAGGTAAACGGCTGACCCGATGGCGAAAGCCGGACGGGACAACAGCATGCCGTCGAAGCGGAGGAAGAACCGAAGGCGTTTAGGGCTTCGTTCCGCGATACCTGCGCAGCATGGTGAAGGCTGACTTGCTTGAACCCGAGATGCCAGCGGTGAAATGATGCACTCCTCGATGACAACGCTTCAAACGCGAGGTGGCCGAGATACGACGAATCGGTAGTCTTCGTCGTCACGTTCTGCTCGGCCAGCGATGACAACTGATGTCATTCAAGGGATCGAATCGGGCACCTACCCTGCGCTAAGACGTCCACTCAGCGTAAACGTGGGATCGCCTACCGGGCGCGAGCCCCAGGGCGACGGAGCTTCCATAGTAGTCGGAGGACGGGAAAGCCGTCCACGCGCCAACGCAGGTTGGCGAGGCGAAGGGAAGCAGGTGTTTTCAATTGTCAGGAGCGGGAGGTGCGCGTGATGCGTAAAGCCGAAACGGTTCTGGCAATTATTCGTGAACGTGGCAAACGAGGCTTGAGCCCTCGGCAGTCCCATCACGAACGCGAAACACTGGAGAGCCGGATGCCTGGAAACGGGCACGTCCGGTTCGGGGAGGGGCCGTAAGAAAAGTGCACACCCGACGGGGTGGGTAACTCGCTTGCGGCCTACTCCACCGGCGGGCAGCTTGACATGCTGAATCGGCGCGGATGATGATAAGTAGCCAGCACAAGCCACGACAGCCCGGGTGCGGTCGCGCGTGGTTGAAGATGATGAAATACAGATACAAGTTGCGAAAGAACACATCCACAACCGGCAGGAAGTCGCATGCAAAGGTACCAGCCGCATGCGTCTTCACGAACGCCGCCCAGTTCTGACGCGGCGCCGGCTGCGGTCGCTGCAACCGCAGATACTTCTGGATGCTGTGTTTGGCGACATGGATCGCACGCATCCCTTGCTGGACTGCTGCGGCTGGCGATGACTAAGTGTTTTCTTCAGCGCTTGCTTTATAGCTTTGCGGCAGGATACAGCTCGACGTAACTCGCCCCGGCTGATCCGTAGTAAGTGACGGTTCTTGCGATGAAATCCACGTCATAGCTTACGACACCAGCCTCCCATACCGCCATCAAGAACTCCGAAAACGTACTTTGACCGGATTGGTCAGCCCGCAGCGCGGTGATCAGCGCGTCGCGATCGAACTGCGGGACATCCACAATTCCGGCGATAAGAGGCGTCCCCTGTATCACGACCGGGCCCTGCGCCGTCAAGTACAGGCTTTGGCAGGAGGGCAACGACCAGAGGTTGCGGGTCACACCCGCGCTGCGAAGCGTCTCCGCGAGATAAGGAAAGCCACCGACCTTTGGGCGACCTGCCATCGCCCGTTGTTGTGCCGATTGAAGATTCTCGATAGCTTTGCTCATAGTCATGCAACTCTATCAGACACGATTTAATCAATGCGGTCATTGTACTGGACTACTCGCGTCTGTAGTGGCTACGAACCTCATCCGGGCCGAAAAGCGGGCATTTTCAGCAATTCTCAATCTGAGATTTTGTTCGGTTTTTTCAAGTAGGCGGCTTCCAATATTCCATCTGATGGAACGCCACGAACACATTTGCTGGCCTGTAAACGAAAAATGATTCGAAAAGTGGTCGGAATCAACGAAGATTTGGTGCCGAGAGTTTCAGATTGAGAATTG
>JANMNW010000401.1:0-2794 GCA_031368515.1 Chloroflexota bacterium | reverse complement strand
GACAACACCGCGCTTACCAACCCAACTCTCGAAGGCGGGTTCGTACTTCCGGTGATTCTACTAGTGCTTTATCTCAACCTGAAAATGTGGGCCCCACCTTTTTCGCCAACGTTTCAGGTGTGCAAGCAATGTGGAGTCCACATTTTAGGATGAGTTCTAGCGGACTATCTACGGGCGAGAGGCGCCCTGCTATGAAACTGATAAACAAACGCATCTGCTTTTTTGTCGAAGAGGGGTTTGAGGACCTGGAGTTCTGGGCGGTGCACATCCGGCTGATCGAGGAAGGCGCAAAGATCACCGTCGTCGCGCCCAAAGCCGGCGCTACGTTTAAAAGCAAGAGCGGCGGCCTGACGGCGACCAGCGACGCGGCCGCGTCCGATGTGAATGCCGCCGACTTTGACGCGGTCGTTGTGCCCGGCGGCTGGGCGCCGGACAAGCTGCGCCGCCACGACGCCGTCAAACGCATCGTCAGCGAGGCGCATGCACAAGGCAAGATCATCGGCATGATTTGCCACGCCGGCTGGGTGGGCGCCAGCGCCAAAATCGTGGCGGGCCGCAAAGCCACCGGCAGCGTGGCCATCAAAGACGATCTTGAAAACGCCGGCGCGACCTGGGTCGATGTGCCAGCCGTGCGAGACGGCAATCTGGTCTGGGGTCGCGTGGTGGCCGACATCCCCGATTTCAACCGCGAGCTGGTGGCGGCGATTTCAAGTTGAGGTTTGCGCGCTCACGCGGTCGGCAATGCATCATGTACACCTCCTTCGAAACCTACGCCGCCCATGACGACACGCGCATGTTCGAATGGATCGACGGCGCTGTCGAGTTATTGCCGGAGTTGTCGGCCGAGCAGCTGCGCCTGCGCGATGCGCTGCTGGCCGAGATCGGCGGGTTTGCGGAAGTCAACGGCGTAGGCCTGCTGATCGCCGCACCCTTCCCGCTGCGCATGCCGGAAGAGATGCGCCGCGGCCGCGAGCCCGATCTGCTCTTTGTGCCGAACGTGTTCGCCGAAACGGTGCAGGACACTTATGTGAACAGCCACGGCGTCACGCTGGTGATCGAGATCAGCGACCACCGCACGCGCGCGTTCGATACCGGCGTGAAGCGCGATGAGTACCAGGCAGCCGGGCTGCCCGAATACTGGATCGTTGACGCCGACAAGCGCGACACGCAATGCCTGGTGCTGCGCGACGGCCGCTACGAGCCTGCCATGCCCGATGACGACGGCCTGTATCGCCCGCGGTCGCTGCGCGGCCTGGCCATCAACCTGGCAGGGCTGTGGTTGTGAGGGGTGCGCTATACTCGCCGCACACATGACGTTTCGGCAGATGTTCCACCATACGCACGGTCGCGCGCATCACGCGTGGCGTTGACGCATGGCTTGGAGAAGCGCCGGCAGGCTGCTTGCATCTCAAAACACCGCTCCGGGCCCGACAGGCCCGGAGTTTTTTGTTGCAATCAATCGACTTATGAGCATCATTACCCCCAAACCCATGAGCGGCTTTCCCGAGCTGCTGCCCGAACAACAGATCGTCTTTAATCGTTGCATCGATGTGATCCGGCGCAACTTTGAGCTGTTTGGGTTTGCGCCCATCGAGACGCCGGCGGTCGAGCGCAAAGACGTGCTCACTTCCAAAGGCGGCGAGGAAAAAGAGATCTACGCCATCGCGCGCCTTTTTACCGGCGAAGGCGAATCGCCCGAAACCGAGTTTGCCCTGCACTTCGATTTGACTGTGCCGCTGGCGCGCTATGTGGCGCAATACAAAGACAAGATCGTGTTTCCGTTCCGGCGCTACCAGATTCAAAAAGTCTGGCGCGGCGAGCGCCCGCAAAAGGGCCGCTACCGCGAGCTGTATCAGTGCGACATCGACATCATTGGGAGAGGCTCGCTGGGCCTGGCCAACGACGCTGAAATCCCGAGCGTCATCTATCGCATCTTTACCGAGCTGGCCATCGGCGATTTTGTCGTGCGCATCAACAACCGCCGGCTGCTGCACGGCTTTTATCAATATCTCGGCGTTGCGGGCGCGCACATCGCGGGCACTCTGCGCGTGGTAGACAAGCTCGAAAAGATCGGCCGGGACAAAGTCATCGCCGAACTCAATGCCAAAATCGGGTTGTCAGACGAGGTGGCACGCGCCATCCTGGATTTCGTGGCGATCGACCGGCCGGTGGACGAGCTGCTCGGCGTGCTGTCCGATTTGCCCGCCATGGAAAATGCGTTGTTCGCGCAAGGCGTGGGCGAGCTCAAGGCTGTGACCGAGGGCGTGCGCAGCCTGGGCGTGCCGGACAGCGCGTTTGTGATCGATCTGCGCATTGCGCGCGGTCTGGGCTACTACACTGGCACCGTCTACGAGACCAAGCTGCTGGCACACCCGGAGCTTGGCAGCATCTGCTCGGGCGGGCGCTACGACGATCTGGCCAGCTACTTCACCAACGAAAAGCTGCCTGGAGTCGGCATCTCAATAGGCCTGAGCCGCGTGGCCATCGCGCTGATCGAGGCGGGCGTGCTGAAAACCGGCCCGCAGACGCCGGCGCGCGCGCTGGTGACCACCATGGACCCTGCGCATATGGCCGACTACCTGCGCATCGCCGCCGATCTGCGCGCGGCCGGCATCGCCACCGAGGTGTACTTTGAGAAGGGCCGCATTGGCGATCAGCTCAAATACGCCAACCGCAAAGGCTTTGCTTTCGCCATCATCGCGGGAGAATCGGAGTTTGCGGCCGGGCAGGTCAAGGTGAAGAACATGATCACCGGCGTGGAACGAGCATGCGCGCTTGGCGAGCTTGTGGCAGC
>JANMNW010000314.1:0-3954 GCA_031368515.1 Chloroflexota bacterium | reverse complement strand
CGGCACCGGCAAGAGCACCATTTGCGACGCCATCGATTTTGTCTGCAACGGGCGCTTCGGCTCGCTGCAGGACAAGAGCACGTCGGTACGCACATCGGATGCGGTTGTCGCCATCGGCAGCGCGCCACAGGAAGTGGAAGTGCAGCTCGCCTATGCCGGCTTGCGCTGGCTGGCCAAACTCAAAGGCACAAAAGTCGATGTTAAAGGCCCGGACGACCGGCCCAGCGCGCACATTTTGCGCCGCTCGGACATCACCCGCGTTGTAGAGGCGGCGCCCAAAGAAAAATACGAAGCGCTCAAGCTGTTCATCGCAGTGCCACGCATTGAGAAGGCCGAAAAGAGCCTGCGCGATGCGATTGCGGCCACAAAAAAAGAAGTGGATGCGCGCGGGCTGGCCAAAGAACGGGCGGATGAGGCGCTGGGCGCATTGTGGCGCGCTGCGGGCAGCCCAGGCGCGGGTGTCGACGCTTGGGCGCACGAAATCGTCAGCCAGGACCCGCGCGAACTTGAAGAGCGCCTGAAAACGTTCAGCGCGCAATTGAGCACGCTGAACGCGCTCGGCGCGGCACGCGACCAAACCACCGCCGCTCGCGCGCGCCACGAGCAGGCAAGCGCTGTGCATGCGGCGGTGACGCAGCGTGCCCAGACCGCCTCCGCCGGCGCCCCGGCGCGACAACAGGCGCTGATCAGTCTGCTGCGTGAAACAAAGGCTTTTTTGGGAAACGCAGATGCGCCGGAAAGCCAAAGCGTCGACTGCCCTGTCTGCGGCACGCCGTCAACGGCCGCGCATTTGCGCGAGCATGTCAATGCGCAGCTGCATGCCCTTGCGGCGCAGGCGGCTTTGCAGACCGAGCTCGAGCAAGCCACGCGCCAGCGCGATAGCGCTCACAGTGCTTTGCTAAATGCCGAGGAGTCATTGCTTGCGCTTGAATCACGAATGCAGGATGTTGGCGGCACAGGCGATCTGGATGCGCGCCGGTCGGCGTTGCAGGCGGCGTTGCACAACGGCCGGCGCGCGGTGGCCGAGTGCGGCGCCATTCAACAGCATCTGCAGGCGGCCGGAGACAAAGAGGCGCCGATCATCCAGGCCTTTGAAACTCAGCTGCGGCTGGAACGCATGCTTGATGCCGTGGAAGCCCGGCGCAAGGCTTATGTCGACGGCGTGCTGCGCGATATCAGCGCGACGGTCGATGCGCTTTATGCGCGCATTCATCCGAAAGAAGATTTGGGTGATGTCAAGTTCTATCTCAAGCCCAACACGATTGGCTCGCTGGAATTTGACGGCCGCTTTCAGACCGAGCGCTCGGTCTCGCCGGCTTCGTATTACAGCGAAGCGCATCTTGACACGCTAGGGCTGTGCGTCTATCTCGCGCTGGCCAAGCACACCCGGCAAGGCTCGGTGGTGGTGCTCGACGACGTGCTCACATCCATTGACGACGCGCATTTGGGCCGCGTGATCCAGCTCTTGCACGACGAAGCGCCTTCGTTCAACCAGGTAATTGTGACCACGCACTTCCGCGCCTGGCGCGACAAGTATCGCTTTTCACACGCGCCCAGCCAGCAGGTACAGCTGATTCAACTGCACCGCTGGTCGCTGGAGCGCGGCATCCGCCATTCGCGCGATCAGTTGTGGGTGGACGATTTGCGCGCCGAGCTTGAGCGCGAGCCGCTCGACCGCCAGTCGCTGGCGTCAAAGGCCGGCATTCTGATGGAGAGCACGCTCGACCACCTGGCGCAACTGTATCGCTGCCGCCTGCCGCGCAAACCGGAAGGTGATTACACCCTGGTCGAACTGGCGCGGAGTTTTGACGGCAAACTCAAACGCGCGCTGACTGTGCAGCGCGACGGAATGGCCTTCCCGCTCGAAACGGCGCTCAATCGCATCGACGCCACCGCGTGGATTCGCAATCAGGTCGGCGCGCATTTCAACACGCAAGCGGCGATGGTGCCCGACGACGAGGTGCGCGCGTTTGCACAACTTGCGCTCGATCTGGCCAGCGCGCTGGTCTGTCCACAATGCGGGCAAATGCCGGCGCGGTCGCGCAATGGCAGCGATTTTGAGTGCCAGTGCGGGCGCACGCATCTGCAGCCGTTGCTCGCACCCGGTTGAGTGCTGCAAAACAGAAGCCCAATTGCGTACTTTCCGTCTCCGTTGCCGATTTTGGTTTCGCCAACGGAGACGAAGATGACTCAACCGCCGGGGCCCACTCTATCGTTTGGCTTCGGCGCGCATCTGATCGATATCGTCCGGGTACTGCAGCGCTTCGCGCCCACGCTCGCCGGTTCGAATTCGAATCACATTTTCGACCGGCAGCACGAAAATCACGCCATCACCCGGGTTGCCGGTGTGCGTGGCTTGCACAATCGTATCGACTGCTTTGTCCACGTTGTGATCGCTAAGCACAATGTTCAGCTGGATGCGCGGCAGAAGGTCAATTTTGTAACTGCCGCTGCGGCCCACCAGCTCGATGCCGCCCTGGCGGCCATGTCCGCGCACTTCGCATACATTCATGCCCACGATGCCGACCTTGTAGAGCGCTTCTTTGACATCGTTCAGCTTTTCTTCGCGGAAGATTGCCTCGATTTTTTTCATGACAGTTTCCCCTTAAGCGTAGGCCCGCTCGCCATGCTCGCTGATATCCAGCCCAACTTCCTCTTCGCGCTCGCTGACAGCCAAGCCCATCACCCGATCAAGAATTTTCGCCAAGGCAAAGGTTACTCCGAAAGCATAGGCGCCGGCAACCACTGCGCCAATCAACTGGCTGACGAACAGCCCGGGGTTGCCAGCCAGCAAGCCATTTGCGCCAGCGGCATTGACCGCAGTCGTGGCGAAGATGCCGGTTAACAACGCGCCTACGACACCGCCCATGCCATGGCAGGCCAGCACATCAAGCGATTCATCAAGCACCAGTCGCTGTCGCAGCTTGATGGCGTAATAGCTGGCGGGTGCCGCGAGCGCGCCAATGGCCATGGCCGACAACGGCGTCACAAAGCCGGCCGCCGGCGTAATCGCCACCAGGCCGACAACCGCTCCGGTCACGATTCCCAGCGTGCTTGGCCGGCTATCGCGCCAGCTCAACACCGTCCACACCAGAGCGGCCGCGGCTGCGGCGGTGTTGGTGTTGACCAGCGCGGCCACGGCAAGGCCGTTCGCGCCCAACGCGCTGCCGCCGTTAAAGCCAAACCAGCCGGCCCACAGCAAACCCGCGCCAAGCACCGTGAACGGAATATTGTGCGGCTCAAAGGTAGTACGGCCATAGCCGCGACGTTTGCGAATCGCCAGCGCAAACGCCAGCGCGGACATGCCGGCGGTGATATGCACAACCGTGCCGCCCGCAAAGTCGAGCGCGCCAAGGTTGCGCACAATGCCGCCAACGCCCCACACCCAGTGCGCGACCGGGTCGTAGACAAATGTCGACCACAAAATGGCGAAAATGATGACGGTCTTGAAACGCACGCGTTCGACAAATGCGCCAGTGATCAACGCCGGCGTGATCACGGCGAACATCATCTGGTAGGCGGCAAAGGCCATGTGGGGAATTGTCCCGGCATAGTCGGCATTTGGCGCGGCGCCCACGCCATTGAATCCGACAAAGCCCAGCCCGCCCACGACGCCGCCGATGGTTTTGTCAAAGGCGAGCGAGTAGCCGAACAGCACCCATTGCAGGCTGATCACCGCCATCATGATCATGCTGAGCGTGAGCGTCGACAGGATATTTTTCTTGCGCACCATTCCGCCGTAGAAAAAAGCCAGCGCCGGGGTCATGAGCAAGACCAGCGCCGTGGACACCAGCACCCACGCGGTGTCGCCACTGTTGATTTCAGTATTCACAAAACACTCCTCCTGGAGAAAGAAAGCTGTGTCATCGTGGACTTCGCGTGAAACGGCCGCCGTCAGGGGCGAAAAAAAAGGCGGCAGACCACAATTAGGGTCTGCCGCCAACATCACGGTGG
>JANMNW010000300.1:0-24203 GCA_031368515.1 Chloroflexota bacterium | reverse complement strand
CGTGGCTGCATCGGGTGTATGGCCGCATCTTGGAGCCGACGGTCAAGCGCCCGCGCATTGCCTATGGCACGGTGGGGGTAATGATGGCCGCCGGGTTGGCGGTGGTGCCGTTCTTTGGTCAAGAGTTATTGCCCTCGTTCAAGGAACGCGACTTTCTGATGCACTGGCTCACCAAACCCGGCACCTCGCATCCCGAGATGTACCGGATGACGATCCAAGCCTGCAAGGAACTGATGACCATCCCCGGCGTGCGCAACTGCGGCTCGCATATCGGCCAGGCCATGCAGTCCGACGAACCGGTCGGCATCTACTTCACCGAGAACTGGATCTCGGTCGATCCGGCTGTTGATTACGACAGCACCCTAAAAAAGGTTGAGGAGCTGGTCAACGGCTACCCCGGCTTGGTGCGCGATGTGCAAACCTATCTGAAAGAACGCATTCGTGAAGTGTTGACGGGCGCGGGCGAAACCGTCGTGGTGCGCACCTTTGGCCCGGATCTGGCCGTGCTGCGCGCCAAACAGGCTGAGGTGCACAAGGCACTCGAAGGCGTTGCCGGAATCACCGATCTGAAAAACGAGCTGGTCACCGAAATTCCGCAGATCGAAGTGAAAGTCGATCTCGCCAAGGCGCACAAATACGGTTTGAAGCCCGGTGACGTGCGCCGCGCGGCATCGACCATGATCTCGGGCGAGGAAGTCGGCGACATTTTCTATGAAGGCAAGGCTTATGACGTCAATGTGTGGAGCACGCCAAGCACCCGCATGAACCTGGACAGCATTAAAAATCTGCTGCTGAATACACCCAAGGGCGGGCATGTGCGCTTGGGTGAGTTGGCCGACATCTCGATCAAGCCGACCGCAAACGTTATCATCCGCGAAAATCTGGCGCGCAAGGTCGACGTCACCGCCAATGTCAAGAATCGCGATCTGGGCGCGGTGGCGCGCGACGTGGACGCCGCCCTGAGCACGGTGGCCTTTCCGGTCGGCTACCATGCCGAGGTGCTGGGCGAATACGCCGAGCGCCAGGCCGCGCAGCGCAACCTGCTGATCGCCGGCGCCATGGCGGTGCTGGCCATCTTCTTCCTGCTGCAGACTTCGTTTGGCGAGTTGCGCATGGCCATTCTGACTTTTGTAACGCTGCCCTGGGCGTTGGTGGGAGGCGCGCTCGCCGCCTTCTTCGCAGGCGGCGGGGTTCTCTCACTGGGCTCGCTGGTGGGATTTCTCACCGTGTTGGGGATCGCCACGCGCAACGGCATCATGATGATCAGCCATTTCCGCCATCTAGAGGACATGGAAGGCGTTCAATTCGGCCCGGAACTCGTGCTGCGCGGCGCCCAGGAGCGCATCGCCCCGATCATGATGACAGCGCTGACCACCGGTCTGGCGCTGGTGCCGATCGTGGTCGCCGGCAACGTCGCCGGTCACGAGATCGAACATCCGATGGCCATAGTGATCCTTGGAGGTCTGGTGACATCGACGCTGCTCAATCTGCTGGTGGTGCCCTCGCTCTACCTGCGTTTTGGCAGACGCACTCCGCCTGCCACTCCGGAGATCGCAGCTACCAGACCATCGCTCTCAATCGCCAAATGACACCGCTGCCGGATTGCAAACCAAAGGAGACCGCTGTATGAGCCAAGCAAATGGCGCGCGCGCGCCAGGCAAAGAAGTGCTGCTGGCTGACAAGCTGCGCAAGGAATATCCGGAGCGCGTGGCGCTCAAAAACCTGTCGTTCTCACTCAAGGCCGGGCGCGTGCTCGGCTTTCTCGGCCCCAACGGCGCGGGGAAAACCACCTCTATCCGTATTCTGACCACGATGCTGCCGCCGAGTTCGGGATACTTCGAAGTGGATGGCATCCGCTCCGAGGAACCCGAAAAGATTCGGCGCAAGATCGGCGTGTTGCCCGAGGGGCTGGGCTTCCCCAAGCACGTCACCGGGCTGGAGTACCTGGTCTTCTATGGCCAGCTCTTTGGCCAGACCCCAGCCGAGGCGCACGCGGTGGCACAGCAGCTGCTGATCGACACCGGCATGAAACAGCGTGGCCACATGCTGGTTGGCACCTACAGCCACGGCATGCGCCAGCGGCTGGGCATCGCACGCGCGCTGGTCAACGACCCGCACGTGGTCTTTCTGGATGAGCCTACGCTCGGGCTGGACCCGCGCGGCCAGGCCGAGCTGCTGGCGCTGATCCAGCGTGTCGCGCATGAACGCAACACCGGCGTGGTGTTGTGCAGCCATGCGCTGTCCGAGATCGAAGGCGTGTGCGATGACCTGGTGATCATGAACTCGGGCGAGATGGTTGCCAGCGGCACAGTGGCGGAAGTGACCAGGGGCGAGCGGTTGCACGATGTCTTCCTCAGGCTCACCGCGGAGACGATCGGATGAGCGCCGCCGCCTCTCAACGCACCCCGCCGGTCTGGTGGCTAATGTTCAAACGCGAGATGTCCGAGCTCTGGCTGGGAGGGCGCGGCTTCAACCTGCTGATCCTGTTCTGCCTGCTGATGTCGCTCACCACCTGGCTGCTGGCTACCAACAGCGAGCTCAATTTGACGCCGCGCGAGGAGATCCAGTTCATCGCGCTGCAGGCCATCATGACGTTTGGCCTATTCCTCGGGCTGGTTATCGCCGCCGAGAGCATCGCAGGCGAGCGCGAGCGCACCACACTCGAGGCGCTGCTGCTCACCCCGGGTAGCCGGCGTCAGATCGTGGTCGGCAAATATCTCACCGCGCTTTCGCTCTGGCCGGCCGCGCTCCTGCTTGCAATCCCGTATATGTTCGCGCTCGAAAAGGACACCGAGCTAGTCTGGCGAGCGCTGGCATGGGGCGCGCCGCTGGGCACGCTGCTGGCGCTGACCTTCACAGGGATCGGCATGATCGTCAGCCTGTGGTCCAACACTGGCCGCACCAGCCTGTTTATCAGCCTGCTTTTCTATCTGGCCTCACTGCTGCCCGCGCAATTGCCGGGCGAGTTTATGGCCACGCCCATCGGGCTGCTGGTGCAGGCCGCCGGGCCGCTGGAGGCCGCCAAACAGTTTCTGCAGCACACCTTGGTGAGCGGCGAACCAGTCGCTGACAACCTCATGTTTGTGATCATCCCGGCGCTGGTGGCGCTGGTGGTGCTCGCGTTGCTGTTTTTGTATGCAGCGCCTCGACTGCAGTTTAACGGCGTGCGCGGGTTGCGCCGGGCGGGTACCCCTGCCCGGGAGGGGGGACAATGACTGCGACAACAGCAACAACCATGACGCCGGTCAGGACTGCCCCAGTGTGGTGGTTGGTCTGCCGACAGGATTTGATCGAATTGTGGGTGCGGGGCAAGGCGCTGCTGTTTCTGATCATCTACTGCTGCCTGCTGACCTTCTCCTCGCTGTTGCGCCAATGGGAGAGCCAGCTCAGCCTGATCCCGCAGGCCGAAATTCTCGGCATCACCGCGCAGACCACGGTGTCGTTCGCACTCTTTATCGGGTTGATCATCGGTGCGGACACCATCAGTGGGGAGCGCGAGCGCGAGACGCTCGAGCCATTGCTGCTGACACCCACCAGCCGGCGCCAGATCATCTTTGGCAAATTCCTTGCGGCGCTTTCTACGTGGCCGGCCGCGCTCGCCATCGCCGTCCCCTATATGCTCGCGATGGGTCATGGCACATATCACCTGGGCCAGTCGATCGCGCTGACTGCGGTGATCGGCACGCTGCTGAACGTGGGATTTACCGCGTTCGCCATGCTGGTCAGCATGTGGTCGAAATCAAACAAGAGCAGTCTGTTTGTCGCGCTGCTTGCCTATTTGCTGGTGCTGATCCCCACGCTCTGGCCGGGCACCGCCCAAAAGGGAGATCTTGGCTATCTGCTGCAGCAGCTCAACCCAATGCAGGGCACCAGTCACATTCTGGAAAAGGTCATTATCAACAACCGCACCATTCAGGAAAAAATGCACTACGGATACACCACGTTCGGCCTTGCCGTCCTGCTGCCGCTCGTGCTGATCTTCGTGGCCGCGCCGCGCATGACCATTGCCGGCGGCATGCCGCGCATGTCGCTGGCGCGCATTCGCAGCGGGCGCGCCGCGACGCTGTTGCTGGCCGGAACGATCGCAGCCGCCTTGGCGCTGTCCAGCAGGCATCCGCTGCTGGCTGCCAACCGCACGGCTGACAGCGTGCCAATACAGATCGAGGTCGATTTGGATCATATCGTCACCGGCACCGGCGACCGGGTGGAGTTCACCACCAAGGTCACCAATACCGGCACCGCCCCATCGCGACCGTTCAATGTCTCGATGAACATCGTAACCATCGGGAAGGGCGATCCGGTCGACCCGGAAGACTGGTCGCCCGAGCGATCGCAGCAGATCGACCCGCTTGGCCCGGGCGAATCCGCCAGACAAATGTGGGCGGTGGACACAATACTTGAAGGCAACTACATGATCTACATGACCGTGGTGCCGGTGCCCACGGGGCCCGACACGACTGAGCAGACCGTCTCAAGCACTGGGATTCACGTCACCGTCAACCCAGTATCGCGCACCAACCCCGGCGGCGTTTTGCCGGTGGCCATCGGCATGCCGCTGCTGCTGTTGGGCATCGCCTGGCTGATTCGCCGCCGCTTCCGTCCCGGCGCCGCAATACCGAATATGGCGCCCTAAGCAGAAGGCGTCCCAGGGATCGCGTCGAATCTGACACTGCCTGCAGTTTCACCGACTCAAGTGGACTACACCAGTTCTGGCACTGAACCGATCATGAATTTCACTAAACGCACCCGTTTTTCACCCATGTGGGCCGCCCTGCCCGCATTGGTTGTATTGCTTGCACTGGCGGCCTGCAGCGGACAGACCAACGCCCCGCCACCTACCTCCACACCGCGTGCAGCCGTGACACGCGACCCTGATGAAAGCCCGACCCCGCCACCTGGCTCGCAACCCACCGCCACCGTGCCTACAGGTGCTGTGGCGCTCGAGATCGGCACTGCCCCGGGCGCCAAGGACAATCGCTATTCCGTGACCACGCTGGAGGCGAACGCCGGCGCCACTATTGTGCTGCACTTCACCAACAACACTGACAGCAAAGATGAGGTGGGCCACAACTGGGTGCTGGTCAAACCGGGCACGGAGGAAGCCGTAGTCAAAAGTGGCTTCGCCGTTGGCGATGACAAGGACTGGCTGGATGTCAGAGACCCGAACATCATCGCCCATACCCGGTTGATCGAGGGTGCGCAAGAAGATACCATCACGTTCGACGCGCCACCGGTTGGAACGTACACGTTTCTATCCACGTTTCCTGAACAATATGCCGCCGGCATGAAAGGCACGCTGGTGATCAAACCCGCCACTGCGGCGGCGCAGGCACCGGCTGCCGCTTCATCAGCGACACCGGCGGCAGCGTCGGGCAACGCCACGTCCCCCACGCCCGACATCGCGCAAAAGAATTTTGAGGACTTCGATCCCGCCACATTCAGCAATTCCGCGGTGATCACTCATCCGATGTTCCCGCTCAAACCCGGGATGCAGCTCACATTCGAGGGTCAGACCGACCACAACGGCAAAATCGTGTCGCACCGTTTCATCATGACCATCACCGATCTGACCAAGACGATCGGCGGCGTGCGCTCACTGGTCGCCTGGGATCGCGATTACGCTGATGGTCAGCTGGTAGAAGCCGAGCTGGCGTTCTATGCCCAGGACGATGCGCAAACCGTATGGCTGATGGGCGAATACCCCGAAGAATACGAGAACGGCAAACGGGTCAAGGCGCCGGCATGGATGCACGGCGCCCAGGATGCGCGTGCGGGCATCATCATGCCTGCCAAGCCGGTGGCCGGCAGTCCCAGTTATTCGCAGGGCTGGGGGCCGGCAGTGGGTTGGACAGATCGTGGCCAGGTGCGCGAAACCGGGGCCAAAGTCTGTGTGGCAGTCAAGTGTTACGAGGGAGTGCTTGTCATCGCCGAATCGAGCGCAACTGAAGTCGGGGCGTATCAACTGAAGTATTTCGCGCCCACAGTCGGCAACATTCGCGTGGACTGGCTGGGCACCGATGTCACTCAGGAGAAACTCGAGCTGGTCAAAATCGAGCAGCTGGACGCCGAGGCGATGGAGCAAATGCGCGCCGAGGCGCTCGGGCACGAAAAGAGCGCCTATGACAGCGGGAACGCTGCCTACGCCAAAACCCCGCCGCTGGAATCACCGGTTCCGGCTGCGGCGGCCACAGCTGCTCCAGCCGCTGCACCGAGCGGCGCGGTCGCCGCGACCTTGTTGGAGATCGAAGTCCAAGCGGAGGAGGTGCTCGATCTCGTCCCGGCGAATAAATGGAAGGCAGTCAACACCGCGATTGAATTGCTGGAAAAACTGTGGGCGAGTTACAAACCCCAGGTGATCAAAGATGGGGCGGCGCCGGCCACAGTCGAGGCATTTGAGAAACAGCTGGCCGCGCTGAAATCTGCGGCGGCGGCGAAGACCCGCGGCGCGACCCTGCAAAGCGCCAACGACCTCTCTGCGGTCGTGGTCGATCTGTATGACCTTTACAAACCGACCACGCCGTCCGATCTCGGCCGGCTTGATGTGCTCGAGCGTCAGGTCGGGTTGGATGTGGACGCAGGCGATCTCAAAGCTGCGGCAGCCACGTTGGACAAGATTACGAGCATCTGGGCCAACCTCAAGCCGTTCATGCTCGAACACAAGGCCGACGCGCAGGTCAAGCAGTTTGACCGCAGTCTGGCCGAGCAGGCCACCGCCTTGAAGGAAGGCGATGGCGCCGCGCTCAAGGAAGAGGCGCTCAACGCGCTCGAAATCATCGACGCGCTGGAGAAGACGCTGTAGGCGCGTGCCCGATGACCGTTTGAACATGTCGCGGGCCATGCAGGCGCTTGCAGCGTGCCGAGGATGCCAAATGGCAGAGCCGCCGCCGACTCATAAGCGAGTGCTCGATTTATCCGGCGCTGACGGCGGCGTCCGGAAGCTGGGTATGGGCGATCCGTCCGCCACATTAAGCATAAATGCGCTGTACGTCAGCATCATGACGTCAGAGCGCGACGGATATGATCAGGCGGCACGTTCAAAGGCGAGCACTGGTGGCGGCGTTGCGCTTGCTGAGCGCGTCCTGCGCAATTTGTGACACCGCATACGCAGCGACTGCACAGCCCGGCTTCCAGTTATTGCCGGCATCTTGGCATGGAAGCTTGGCAGGCGTCCCAAGAGCTTCACGAATGCAGGCAACGTAAATCGGCGATAATTGGCCGCTACGCACAATACGTCTGCTCAACACTGAATGTTTCGATACTTGGAGGTTGGAGTGTCAAAAACCGAACTAAAGACGAAGCTCAATGACGCCAGCGTGATAGATTTTCTCAACAGCGTTCCCGACGAGGAAAAGCGAAAAGACTGCTTCGAGATACTCAAAACGATGAAGCAGGTCACCAAAGAAGAGCCGAAAATGTGGGGCGCGAGTATTGTTGGCTTTGGCAGTTATCACTACAAGGGCAAGAGCGGGCGCGAGGGCGAATGGATGCTCGTTGGGTTTTCACCGCGAAAGCAAAAACTTACGCTTTATTTGATGGGTGGATTCGACGCCCACGCCGAACTACTCGATAAGCTTGGTAAGTTCACCACCGGCGCGGGATGCTTGTATATCAAGGGGTTGGCTGATGTGGACAAAAAGGTTTTGAAGGCGTTGCTGCAGGCATCTGTCAAGAGAAACAAAGAATTGAGCAAGTAGTGCGGCCGGCCTTGTCGAGCGGGCCGGCATGTGCAGCGGCCACGACTTGAATCGCCCGTTCATGCGTGGACATACACCGGAAATGTAAAGCCCGGCACTTGCGCTACCATGTGCCACATGGCTTCATCGACCATGCGCATCGACTTGACCCCCGGCACGTTTGGCGAACGCGAGCGTGTGCTCGCCACGGCGGGCGAATCCACGGCACACACATTCCGATTCGACAGCGGCGTATGCGGGCTGCGGCTGAGCAACGCGCGCGGCGAACTGGTCATGCTTCCGTTTCAAGGCCAGCAAATCTGGTCGGCGCGCATGAACGGCCGCGATCTCACCATGCGTTCGATGTTTACCCAACCGCGCGCCGGTGTGCCTTTTCTGGAGACCTTTGGCGGCTTTCTGCAGCACTGCGGCGCCACGGCCATGGGCGGGCCTTCGCCGGAAGACACGCATCCGCTGCACGGTGAGTTGCCCAACGCGCCCTTTCAAGAAGCGCACTTGAGCATTGGTGAAGACGAGGACGGCGCATATATCGCGCTGGGCGGACGCTATCAACATACGGTCGCTTTTGCCACAAACTACGCCGCCGAACCACTGGTGAAGCTGTACGCCGGCGCAAGCGTATTTGAGATCGGCCTGCGCGTCACGAACTTAAAAGCTTCGCCGATGGATCTGCTGTACCTCATGCACGTGAACTTTCGGCCCGTCGATCATGGCCGGCTTTCCTACAGCGCGAGCTATACACCCGACCATGTGCGCGTGCGCACCGGCATCCCGGCGCACATCAAACCGCTGCCTGGCTACCCCGAATTCCTGCAGGATCTCAAGGCCAACCCGGAGAAGCATCATCGCCTCGACCCCGCGCTCATGTTTGACCCGGAGGTGGCATTGTTCATCGACTATCAAGCCGACGGCGAGGGCTGGGCGCGCAGCCTGCTGGTGCATCCCAACGGCGAAGCTGATTACATCGCCCACCGGCCCGACCAGCTGCCCAAAGCCACGCGCTGGTTGTGCCGAACGGCCGATCAGGACTCGATCGCGATAGTGGAGCCGGGCACAGCCGAGCCGGAGGGCTATCTGGCCGAGAAGCGCAAAGGCAACATCATGGTCCTGCCGCCGCGCGGCGTGTGGCAATGCCGGGTGTTGGCGGGTGCGCTAAGCGCGACTGAAGCCGCGCAGATGGAAGCGCGCATCGAGGCCGGAATGGGCCGGCGCTGACACGGGTTCGCGCCTGCGCGCGGCTGGGCCGCAGCGGCGCTCCCTCACCAGCGCAAATTCGCCAGAGCGGTGCTGCGCACAGCATCGATATCGTCACCTAGGCCGACGGTGGCGCCGAGGTCGCGCAGCAAACCGTCGTGCAAGCCGTAAATCCAGCCGTGAATCGTCACCGTCTGCCCACGCGCCCAGGCATCGTAAATGATTGAGCTCTGACAGACATGCGCCACCTGCTCAATGACATTGAGCTCGCACAAACAATCGTGGCGCGCGCCAGGATCGACAATGCCGTCAACTCGGTGAAGATACAGCTCGTGCACTTCCTTCACATGCCGCAGCCAGTTGTCGGCCAACCCAACGCGCTCGTTGCGCAATGCCGCGCGCACGCCGCTGCAGCCGTAGTGCCCGCACACGATGATGTGCTTCACCTTCAACGCATCGACGGCAAACTGCATGACGGACAGGCAATTCAGATCGGTGTGAACCACCAGGTTGGCGATATTGCGATGAACAAAAAGCTCGCCGGGCAATAAGCCGACAATTTCGTTTGCCGGCACGCGGCTGTCTGAGCAGCCAATCCACAGATACTCCGGCGCCTGTTGCCGAGCAAGTGTCGGAAAGAAATCCGGGTTGTCGCGCTGAATGCGCGCAGCCCATGCGGCGTTGTTGGCGAGGAGTTGCTTGGCCATCGAGGGCGCTATTCTAGTGGGCGCCTCAGGAGGCGGACCCGAAGCGCGCCTGCGCTTGCCGGCCGATACGCACTGCTCACAGCACGCCATCAAGCAACTGCCGCTTGTAACCTTCGACAATCTGCCGCGCGTTGAGCAAGGGCCGGCCAAGCTGTTGCGCCGTCCACTGCGCCGACAGGCTGGTGTCGTATGGATACCGGATGCCGGCCTGTTCCGGATCTTCCGGTGGGGGAACCACGCGGATGGCAGATTGCGGAAAGCCAAACACCTCGGCCACCAGCATGGCAAACGCGGGCCGCTCGATGCTTTCACCGCCGACGCAATGAAAGGTGCCGCCCAAATCGTTCAACGCGATGCGCAGGATCTGCTCGGCCGACTCGCTTGCCAACGACGGCGTGCCGCGGCTGTTGATCTGCGGGCCGGACCAAACGTCGAAGCGCCCGCTGTGCCGCAGCCCGGCCGCCACGGCGGGGACGAAGTGGCCGAACCCGGCGCCTTGCGGCTGCAGTTCGTCCGGTCGATACCAATGGCGGCCGCTCACACCGGCCACGCGCGCGACGGCACCGTTGTTCGCACGTTCGGCGATCACGCGCTCGCACGCCACCTTCATCACGCCATAGTAGTTCACCGGGTTCGGCGGTGTGCTCTCGTCCGCGCCGTGTTGCGTGCCATCGAAGACCCAATCGGTCGAGACCAGGATGATTTTGCTGCCCAGGTCGTTGGCCGCATCGGTCAGATGGCGCGTCGCATCAACATAGGTGCGCCATGCGCGCAGGCGATCGCGATACATCAAAGGAAAGTCGGTCAAAACAGCGCTGTGAACTATCAGATCGGGGCGAAATGTGCGGATGGTGCTGTGCACAGCCTCGCGATCGGTGATGTCGATGGGCGCGTAATCGAAATCCGTCGGCGCGCTGCTGCGCCAGCTGTTGACGGTTGTAAAGACCGTGGCGTCGTATCGCGCGCGCGCGACGCGCAGGATATTTCCCCCCACAAAGCCTGTGCCGCCGGTGATGAACAGTCGCATGGGTTTTCTGCTCCCTTAGGACAGGCTTCTCGACCTGCCCTGCTACCGGGTAATTGTAGAAGCCATGGTGTCAACCTGAGTCGCCGGTTGCGGCGGCGCCAGGCTCAGGAAGAAATCGCCGCCTACCGCGCGGATGGCGACACCGAATGTGAACGCGCGCGCGGTGCGTTGCTCCCCGTGCGCAATACAGCCAGATATACTTTTGCGCAGACGCATCGCCCAGCGCATGCGTCACATTCGCCGAGGTGCAAGATTGGCCGACATTCTGGTCATCAACCCAAACAGTTCCAAATCCGTAACGCGGTCGATGGAAGCGTGTCTCGCTCCCATTCGCGGATCGACCCAGCACCGCATCCACTGCATCGAGCTCGCAAAGTCGCCGCCCGGCATTGAAACCGATGCGCATGTCAGCGCGGTGATTCCCAATGTCATTGAGGCAGTGACGGCGTCCACGGCCGATGCCATCGTGCTCGCATGCTTTTCCGACCCCGGCATCGCCGAAGTTCGAAAACGCATCGATCGACCGGTTTACGGGATTGCAGAATCCGCGTATCTGGCCGCCCTCGGCCTGGGCACGCGGTTTGGCATCATCTCGCTCGGTCAATCCTCCATCGACCGGCACCTGCGCTACCTCAAGACGTTAGCGCTGGATCGCCGGCTGGCCGGCGACCGATCCATCGACAAAGCAGTCGTCGAGCTGATGGCCGGAAATGTCGTTGACACCGTATCTGCGACGGCCCGGCGCCTGCGTGACGAGGATCACGCTGACGTGGTGATTCTCGGCTGTGCCGGGCTCGGCGCATATCGCCTCGAAGTGCAGCGCAGCCTCGGCATTCCCGTCGTCGATCCGGTGCAGGCTGCGGTCGCGCTCGCATGCAGCAACCTCGATCTGGGTTATCAAAGGATCGCGCAGTGAAACACGACCTCGTTATCCGGGGTACGGCGATGCTGCCAGAAGGACTCGCCAACGATGCTTGGATCGCCATCGATGCCGGCAAAATCACCGCCATCGGCACTGGCGCCGGGCCGGAGGGCAAAGAGCAATTTCATGGCGACGCCGCGTTGATCCTCCCCGGCGTCATCGACGGCCAAACCCATGCGTGCAGCTATGGCGGGTTGCCGGGCATCCGCTCCACCACGCGATCGGCCATCGCCGGCGGCGTTACAACGATCGTCGACATGCCGTTTGACAACCCGGCGCCACTCAACACGCGTGAACGGCTCAAGGACAAGATGGCCGCGATCGAAGCGCACGCGCATGCCAACGTTGCGCTGTATGGCACGATACTGCCCGGGCAATCCGCGCACGACGTCGCGCCTTTGATTGAGGACGGCATCGTCGCGTTCAAAGTCTCCACGTTCGAAATCAGCCCGACGCGTTTCCCGCGCATCGCGTCCGACCAGATATTGGACCTGTTCAACGCGCTCGCCACAACGGATATGCCGCTGGGCGTGCACAACGAGGACCAGGAGATCGTCCGCGCCAGCATTGCAGCGTGCAAGATGGCCGGTCGCAACGGCATCGAAACGCATTCCGACAGCCGGCCCGAGGCGGCAGAATTGGCGGCAACCGCGCTTTTTCTTGAGCTCGGCGCGGCCGCGGGCGCGCATGCCCACATCGTTCATCTGACGACGGCCCGCGGATTTCAATTGGTGGATCACTATCGGTCCGACGACTTCCGCGCCACCGGTGAAATGTGCGTGCACTATTTGTGCTTCGATCCAGAGCGTGACGGCGCCGAGCTTGGAGCGCGCATGAAGGTCAACCCGCCCATCCGCCCGCGCCAAATCGACGCATTGTGGGGCGAACTCCTGGCGGGACGCGTCGCCTTTGTCAGCTCAGACCATTCGAGCTGGCCGATCGACAACAAGCTCACACCGTCCATCTTTGATGCCGGCTCCGGCGTACCGGGTCTTGAGACGCTGCTCCCCGCCTTTTTCACGGCCGCCGAAATGCGCGGTCTTGATGCGGCAGCCTTGACCGCCGAATACCTGTGCGAGCGCCCGGCCAGGTTCTTCGGGCTGTGGCCTCAAAAAGGCGTCCTTTCGCCGGGCGCCGATGCCGATCTGGCAATCGTGACGCGCTCGCCGCAGGTCTGGGATTCGTCGAAGGCCAATGACGAGCTTCGCTACAGCCCGTTTGACGGCCGCACATTTTCGGTCCGAGTCACCCGCGCGTATCTGGCGGGTGCGCTTGCCTGGGATGGACAAGCTGTGATCAACGCGCCCGGAGCCGGACGCTACATCCCGCGCGGCGCTTCCCGCTGGTTCTAATTCTGGAGCAAAACAAATGACCATGATTTCCGCCGACAGCAAAGGCGTCTTTGTCATCGCCGTCACGCCATTCAAAGACGACGGCGCGCTGGACTTTCAAAGCCTCGATCGTGTGGTCGACTTTTACTACGAGAAAGGCGCAGATGGGCTGACCATCCTCGGCATGATGGGCGAAGCGCCAAAGCTGACCCAAACCGAATCGATCGAGATCGCGCGCCGGACGCTCAAACGCTCAGCTGGCAAGCCTGTCGTGGTCGGCGTCTCGGCGCCCGGCCTTGCGGCGATTGGCGAACTATCCAAGGCCGCGATGGATCTCGGCGCGGCCGGCGTCATGGTCGCGCCGCCAGCATCACTGCGCACCGATGATCAGATCATCGCCTACTACGGCCACGTGGTCGAGACGGTTGGCGCAAACACGCCCGTCGTGCTGCAGGACTTTCCACTGGCGACAGGTGTGCAGATCACGCCAAAGACGCTCGGCGCTATTTTTAAAGCGCATCCGAGCATCGTCATGTTGAAGCACGAGGACTGGCCAGGCCTGCAAAAGATCAGCGACATTCGCGCGGCGGAAGCCGCAGGGCAAAGGCGCGTCTCTATTCTCGTGGGCAACGGCGGCGTCTTTCTCACAGAAGAGCTGCGGCGCGGCGCGGATGGCGCCATGACCGGCTTCGCTTTCCCGGAGATGATGGTCGATGTCTGCCGCCTTGGCAACGAAGGCCGGTTTGACGAGGCGCAAGATATCTTTGACGCCTACTTGCCGCTGATGCGTTACGAACAACAGCCGGCGGTCGGGCTTGCCGTTCGCAAGTACACGCTGGCCAAACGCGGCGCTATCGCCAGTGCGGCGCAGCGACGGCCGGGCGCGGCGCTGAACGCGACTGCCACGCAGGAAGTTGAGAGACTGATTGCGCGCCAGGAGCGCAAGCTTGAGGCATTGGCGCTATATTCTTAGAAATGGGCGCACCTTGGCATGCGCGGTGATGCGGTTGCTTAAGCCCGAACATCATCAGCACAATCGCACATGCGAAGGGGTGTTCAGCAAGTGTGTGCAGTGACAGTGATGGCCGCCGGAGGAGCAAACATGACACTCTATGAACCATTGGCAAAAGTACGCAAAGAACTAAAAGTGAAATGGATAAGACCCCGAGTCGATGCCGAAACACTACGCCGATTGAACGAACGCAGGGATCTCCAGGGTTGGTTTCAGGCGGGCGGTCATCTGGCGGTTTGGCTTGTGACAGGCGCAGTCGTCTATTATTTCTGGACACAGTCGATGTGGCTGGCATTCTTTATCGCGCTTTTCTGTCATGGCACAGTCGCCAGTTTTTTCATTGCTGCCGCACACGAATTGGGGCATAGCACAGTCTTTAAGTCCAAGATTCTCAACCAAGCTTTCCTCTACATTTACAGTTGTCTCGCTTGGTGGGACCAGTTCGACTACGCTGCCAGCCACACCTATCACCATCGCTACACACTGCACCCGGAAGGCGACCGTGAAAATCTACTGCCAATTTCGCCTTTGGTGGGTCCCTTTTTTTTGGTGCAACTGTTCACAATTAATTTGATGACAAAGACAGGGCGCACTTTTGGCAAGGGCGGGTTGCTTTCCACCATGTACCTCACCTTTCTCAACGCACAAGGCAAGGTCGGTTCGTTGGAGATTCCCAGCCAGCAATGGCAACAGGCATTGCACGTGGATCAGCCCGAACAGCACAAACGTGCCATCTGGTGGGCGCGTGTTCTGCTGCTCTTCCATGGCATCGTCGTTGTGACATCCCTGTTGAGCGGATATTGGGTCTTTGCCTTGATCATCTCCTTTTCGCCCTTCATTGCCGGCTGGTGTCTCTATGCGCTGGGCATGACGCAACATTGCGGGCTGAAAGAAAATGATACCGACTTCCGCAAGTCTGTCCGCTCGGTTCAGACCAATCCGCTTTTCGAGTTCCTGTACTGGCGCATGAACTGGCACACCGAACATCACATGTTTGCTGGTGTGCCCTGTTACAACTTAAAACAGCTTTATCGCGAAATCGCCGACCAAATGCCCAAACCACGCACGCTTGGCGAAGCTTGGAATGAGATGCGCCAAACCTGGAAATCACAGCAACATGATCCAAATTACACCTTTGACACACCTGTGCCGCCGATTGCCACTCTGAGCAAGGTGCAGGCTGCCGATAGTGCGTTGGAGAGTTCGATTGGCGATCTAGCACCCACTGGATTGCGATAACGGCGTTGTTGCACAATTCCAGATTCGGAACTTATCACACGCTGGCGGGCGAAGTGGCAAGCGCTTGCACCGGTCAAGCGCGGGCCTAAAGCGCACTCCGAGCGTGCAGAGATCGCGGGGCTTGAGCGTGAGAATGCCCGGCTGCGCAAGCAACTGAAAAAAATCCAGGCGTGGCTACTCATGCCTTGCCTCGCTCACGCCGACAGGTCGATACTCACTAACGCCTTGGGACCTGCCAACCACCCGGACGAGAGCCAAAAATGACGAAATTGCTAATTGGCTATTGACAAAGCGTACGCAGTGTGTAAGATAAAAAACGAGCGTTCGTTTTTATGCCTAAGGTCACCAGTGAACACGTTGAAGATCGTCGGCGTCAGATCATTGACGCCGCCTATCGTTGTTTTGCCCACAAAGGATTTCACCAAACCACCATGCGGAACATCTGCGCAGAAGCAGATCTGAGCGCAGGCGCGGTCTACACCTATTTCAAGGGCAAAGACGAGATCATCGAGGCGAGCTTCGCATTTGATTACGAGCGTGGGTTGCCCGTCTTCGAGGCTGCAGTTAACGATCCCGACCCGCTGGCGGCGATCGACCGCGTCATCGACCTCTTCTACGCGGGTTTGGAGGCGGCAGCAGCGTTGGGTGCCGATCGGGTGAACATTCAAGGTTGGGGCGAAGCCATGGTCAGCCCGCGCCTGATGACACCGCTGAGCGAAACATTGGTCAGGTTTCCAAAGCTGCTTAGCAAGTTAATCGAACGCGGGCAGGCGGCTGGTGTGATTCGCCCAACAATCAACGCCGAAGCCATTGGCCAAGTCATTGTCTCAACCTATCTTGGCCTCTACCTGCAAAAAGCATTGGCACGCGAGCTTGATGTTGGGACATATCGCGCTGCGGTAGGTGATCTGTTACGCACGGCATTTGTCCAACAGTACTGAGCTCGATTTCACTACTTCAACCCTTCCCTTTCGCTACCTCAAGGAGGACATCCGATGAGCAGTTCGCCACGTCTATCGTATGCACCAGCGACAGCATCTGTGATCACATCCGTACCCACATCTGCTGTGCCAAAGAGAACCAGACACGAGCAACTACGTGCAGAACTGGAAGCCGCACGCATTGCCTTTCATGCGCTCCTTGAGTCACATTCCGGCGATAGATGGCGCAAACCAAGCAGGACGACGGCTTGGTCGTGTGGCGAGGTGCTCGAGCACCTCACGTGGGCTGTTGAGTATCTGCCAAAGGAAGTGGAAAGCGCCCGTCAAGGGCGTGGCATGTTCAATGCGCCCAAATTGCTGGCTGGGCTGGTCAATACACTCAGCTACTGCTATGTCCGTTGGATGACGCGCTCAGCAACGCCAGCATCGATTCGGCAACGCTACGATCAGGCCATCGACGCCACATTGCGTGTGCTTGACACCATTCGCGAAGATGAGTGGACAAAGGGCGCAGACTTCTACGGAGAAGGTTTTCACTCGATTGAACAGCTCTTTCGCACGCCCTCCGAGCATCTCAATGCCCACACGAAGGGTTGGGATGGGCGTTAGGCACCGTGATTCCGCAACTGGTAATGCACGATTGAGGAGGAATGACCATGCTCAAGCGAACTCTCAAATGGGCGGGGATGGCCCTCGCCGCGATAGTTGCATTGGTGATCATCACAATTGGGGCGCTCTATGTGCGCGGTCAATCTCGGCTCGACAATAGATACACCGTGCCAAGTGACAGGGTTTCGATTCCAACGGATGCGGCCTCGCTGAAGCGAGGCAAGCATCTTGCCGGTGTGTTGTGCACAGGTTGCCACGGGCCGAATCTTGGCGGCACTAAATTCTTCAACAATGCCAGCCTCGGCACCATTCACAGCACGAATCTTACGGCGGGTACGGGCGGCATTGGAGCTCATTACACCGATGCGGATTATGTGCGCACATTGAGGCATGGCGTACGACCGGATGGCACTTCGGTTTTCGTCATGCCCTCACCCGATTATTACTATCTGAGCGACGAGGATCTGGGTAGCATCATTGCCTACCTCCGGACGTTGCAGCCCGTAGATCAGAGTTGGGGGCCGAAGCAGTTCACCGTGCTTGGCAATGTCTTGATTGGAGTCGGCATGTTCGATGCATTGCTGATGGCTGAACGCATTGACCCTATGCGCCCACGCCCCGTTGCACCTGCCATCGCGGTAACAATCGACTACGGTGGCTACCTCGCTCAGCTCAACGGCTGCCGGCAATGTCATGGGCAACAATTGTCGGGAGGCAAAGTGGACGATCCGACCATTGACATGGCTGCGCCAAATCTCACGCCAGCCGGCGTGATCGCATCTTGGACCGCCGCCGACTTTGTCCAAGCCATGCGTTCTAGCACAACCCCAGCGAGATATAAGCTCAATGAGGCTATGCCTTGGAAGCAGTATGCAAAAATGACTGATGACGAATTGAATGCCATTTTCTTGTATTTGCGGTCATTGCCCAAGCTGCAGACAACAGTCCAATAGGCTGTCTCTCGCGATCAAGATCATCCTGTGCAATAACGCCTCCTACCCGTACCTGTTCTCAAATCTCAACCCGTGCCCTCGCACGGTGACGATGTATTCGTGATCAGGGTCGCGCTCGGTCAGGCGGTCGCGCAGGCGGCGCACAAGCGCGTCGATGGCTTGTTCGCTCACACCGTAGGCGTTCTCGCCTTCCCACACTTTTTCGACGATTTCCTGGCGCGATACGAGCGCGCCGTTCGCATCGATCAGCAGCTCAAGCAGGCGATATTGCTGCAGGCTCAGCGGCGGATCGAGCTCCTGCTCGGCCAAAAAAACGCGGCGGCTTTCCTTGTCCAGGCGGATGCCGCGCACGACCGGGCGCATGGCTTTGCTGATCGGCCGCGCGTTGAGCGGCGCTGTGGCATCGCTGCCGACAAACGCGATCTTCACGCACAACGCAATTTGAATCTCATCGCCGTCCTGCAGCGGCTTGGGTTCCTTCACTTCCTTGCCGTTCAAAAAAGTGCCGTTCTTGCTTTCAAGATCGCTAATGACAAAGCCGCTCGGCGTGCGCTCAATTTTGGCGTGACGCCGGCTGACCTGCCGCTCGGGCAACAATAAGTCCGCCAGTCCGACCTCTCGCCCAATCACCACGACGTCGGAATCCACCAACCAGCGCTGGCCCGCCAGTTGACCGCTTTCAATGATGAGCATGGGTGAATCTTGCATTGCTGTAATTTTAGCAACCAAATTTGGCGGACGGGCAAATACACCCTACGCTCATCCTACTAGCGTCCCACGGCAGGACAGCCGTAGTGGAATGGTCATGCTTGGCTGGATAGAATCATAAGAATGCTGCAACCTGGGACCGTGCTCCGCAAGCGCTATCGCATCGACGAGCCAATTGGGCACGGCGGCATGGGCTCGGTGTATTTGGCCGAGGATTTGCGCTTGGAAGGCCGCAAGTGCGCGGTGAAAGCCATTCGCATTGATCCAATGCTGGAGCCCGAAGTCATCAACGAACTGCAGCGCCAGTTCAGCCAGGAGGCGAGCGTTCTGGCCCGCCTGGATCATCCCAATCTTCCCAAAGTATCGGATTACTTCACCGAGGATGGTTGCGATTACTTGGTGATGGACTACGTTCTCGGCAAGAATTTGAAAGAATTGATGGACGAGGCGCGGCGCGGCGATCGATTCCTGACTGAAGTGGAAGTGCTGGGCTGGGCGCGCCAGCTGTGTGATGCGCTCGAATACATGCACGCGCAAGACACGCCGGTGCTGCATCGCGACATCAAACCGGGCAACATCAAGCTGGCGCCGAGCGGGCTGATCAAGCTGGTGGACTTTGGCCTGGTCAAGCTGCTGACCAAAGACAGCACCCAAACCATCACAGTGCTGCAGGGGCGCGGCACCGCCGCCTACACGCCGCTCGAGCAATACGGCGAAGACGATTCACACACCGACACGCGCTCTGACATTTACTCCTTCGGCGCCACGCTCTATCACCTGCTCACCAATGCGCAGCCGGCTGAAGCGAAGTATCGCTTTCTGAAACCGGATGCGATGCAGCGCCCGACGGTGATCAACCCCGGCATCAGTCCGGCCGTTGAGCAGGCTATTTTGGCGGCCATCTCCATGCACCCGGACGACCGGCCAGCGACCATCACCGAGTTTCGCGACTTGCTGTTTGCCGAGGCATTGCCGGGCACCGTGGTGGTGCAAAAACCCACGGTGGAAGTGTTCGACCGCGCGCAGCTATTTCAGGAAAACCGCGTCTGGTTCGCCGTAGCAGGCGGCGCGACCTTGCTGGCCCTGCTGGTTACGCTGGTGCGTCAGTAGCCGACCACCGCTGCAGCTCAATCGCATTGCCCTCCGGATCGGCGACATAGCACGTCGTCACGCGCGCGCCGGTGATGGTCGTCAGCGTGACAATCTCGCCGATGGCCGCGCCGCCGTGCACCAGCACCGCCGCCTGCGCCGCGCGCACATCATCCACTTCAAATGCGATATGCCCAAATCCCGGCCGATTGACGCCAGGACCGGCCCGCTCAAGCAACGCGTCATAGTGGAACAACTCAAGCGTTGGGCCGTTGTCGCCCCAGCCCGGCAGGCGCAAATGCGCTCCGGTGAGATGCGCCGCGCTCAGACCAGTGACCGCATCAAGATCGGCACTGCGATAGTCCCGCTCGGGCGGCACAAGGGCACAACCAAACACATTGACATAGAAAGCAGCCAGTGCGCGCCAGTCGCGCGCAATCAGATTGGTGTGGACGTAACGGGCGTTCATGCCGTGAATTGTCCAGCAAGATGAGTTCTAGACACTTCGGCCGCCCCGCCGCCCTCCGCTTCCCGCCTGCTGCTTCCTGCGTGCCCGCTTCTGTCAACCCAATCAGCGTTTTGTCAACGACAGTTCACGCCGAAGTTGCAAATCCCGGTATGCTGATGGATGTCGAACGGCCGCTTTCATAGCATTATTCCGGCCGCAGCGATCCAAAAGGAGCGTTACTCATGAAAACATCGCACACCCTGAAAACCGGCTTGACCGGCCTTGTTCTACTTAGCGCACTGGCCGCATGCGGCGCGGCGCCAGCGTCCAATGCAACTATGGCAGACCGCGGCATCGTCGCGCCGGCTGCGCCAGTGGCCGAAGCGCCAAAAGCTCTCGGCGGCAACGCGCAAAGCGAGGAGAGCGCTGCGAAGGCGCAGCCCGCCCAGCCGCGCTTGATCGTGCGCAACGCCAGCCTGTCGCTGGTCGTCACCGATGTGCCGGCGCAGGTCGAGGCCATCGCACAAATCGCCAAGGACTACAACGGCTTTGTCGTCTCGTCGAACTCGACCACGTTTGGCAATGACACGCGCGCCAATGTGGTGCTGCGCGTGGAGAGCGACAAGCTCGACATGGCGATCGGCCGGCTGCGCGCCATGGCGATCGAAGTGCGCAACCTCAACATAACCGGCGACGATGTCACCGCCGAGTTTGTCGATCTCGACGCGCAACTCAAGAATCTTGAATCGGCCGAAGCGCAGCTCAAGAAAATCATGGAGCAGACCGAGAAGAGCGAAGATGTGCTGGCCGTGTTCAAAGAGATCACGGCGATCCGCGGTCAGATCGACCAGATCAAAGGCCGCATGAAGTATCTGTCGCAGTCGGCGGCGCTGGCCACCGTGAGCGTTGAACTGATTCCCGATGCCGCCGCACAGCCGGTGGAGCCGCCGGCATGGCGGCCGGGCGGCACGTTGAACAAGGCCGTCGAAGCGCTGATTCGCTCGCTGCAGGGGCTGGTCGACGTTGCCATCTACTTGAGCATTGCGGTGTTGCCGATCCTGCTGCTGATCATCGCGCCCTTCGTGCTGCTGTTCTGGTTGCTGCGCCGCATCAGCCGCAATCGCAAAGCCCGGGCCAGTGCGGCGAAGGCGCCGGCTGCGATACAGGCTGAGGGCGAGGTGACGAAGTCATAACGGCGGATCCAGCTGGAGAAAACTCTAACAGTTTTCATCTCTTTAAGAGATGAAAACTGTTAGAGTTTTCCGCCGGAGCTAAATTCTGTCAGCCACAGTCAGCTCGCCGCGATAGCCAAACATCGGCCCCAGCAGCGCATGCGACACGGTCACATCAGTGAAGATGCGATCCTCACCCAACGCTCGCTCAAGCGCCACGCTCTGGATCTGGAACGCCCCGGGCAGCCGGAGCCGGCGCGCGCCGACCAGGGCAAATTGGGAGCCGGCAGTGCGCTGCTTCAGTAGCGCCCCACCCTCCAGCACGTCCAACGCCAGCGTCACAGCGATATTGGCCGGCTGGTTAAAGGTGTCCACGACAAACGCCCCTGCGCCACCCGGCGCCGCTGGCCGGGTCAACGTGTAACTGTGCGATGCGCCTCCTGGATAGTCAAATTCGCGCTTCCATTCGTAACAGACTTCGCCGGCATCCGTCACGCCGCTGTTGAGCACGGTCACCGGCACAGCCGCGCCGGGCTTTGGCATGATCGGAATGAAAACGCGCAACCACGGGTAACGGCTCCACGCATCCATGCGACCGGTCACGCTGACGCTTTGGCCGGGCGCAAGGTCGTAGTGCCGCCGCAGCACAGGCGCCAGCGTGTCAAATCGCTCACCCAAAACCATCCGGAACAGCGAGAGCGGCTGAGCCATCATCGCCCCCCAAAAATCGCGCGCCCGATTCGCACGAGCGTGGCGCCTTCGGCAATCGCGGCCTCGAAGTCGTCGGTCATGCCCATCGAAAGCTCATCCCAGCTGTGTCCGGCATCGTCCGGGAAGCGCTCGCGCAACTGATCGCGCAAGCCGCGCAAGCTAGCGAATACCGGCCGAGCGCGGTCGGCGACATCGACAATCGGCGCCATGGTCATCAACCCGCGCAGGCGCAAATTGGGCAGCACGCGGATGGCCGCCACTTCGGCAGCAAAGCGCTCAAATTCGTCCGCGTCTGTGCGCCAGTGGGACAGCTCAAATCCTTCTTTGCTGGCCTCGCCGCTCACATTGCACTGCAACAGAATCGCTTGCGGCCGCCCGGGTTGGGCGTCAATTTTGGCCGCCAGCTTGACGCTGTCGACCGAGTGAATCAGCGCAAAATGCCGCGCGGCATCGCGCGCCTTGCGCGATTGCAGATGCCCGATCAGATGCCACTCGAGCGAGTCGACCGACCCGGCAGCCTGCAGCTTTGGCACCGCCTCTTCCACCCGGTTCTCGCCAAACACGCGCTGCCCTGCCGCAATTGCTTCAAGCACCGCTTCAACCGGAAAGGTCTTCGACACCGCCACCAGGCGCACCGAATCCGCTGAGCGGCCAGCCTTTAGCGCCGCCTCCGTCATTCTGCTGTAAATCTCGTGCAAAGATTGCGAAATTGCGCTCATCATCCTCTCTCAGCAAGCATCTTGCCCAACTTGATGTCAGAATTTTAGTAAGCAAACGCGAAATACATCGTTGGAAACCCGCGAGATCAGCCTTTTGGTTGATCGCTGTAATCTAAGCAATCCATAGAATGCGCTCAGAGATTTGACCGCAAGTGCACGCTTTTGCATGAGACATGCGGCGCTGCGGTCTGAAGGGGAAGACGTCATGTTCACTGAGACAGCATCATCGACCTTTGCAACCATTCAAATCGCCTCGGGCTTCGCCATTATCCTGGCAATCCTGATCGCCCTCTCCGCCGCCGCCGCCGGCACCCTGGCCGGCTGGTGGATCAATGGCCGCGACATGCGCAAAGCGCGCGAAGAGATCGAACATATCCGGGCCGTCCGGGACAGCGCCCAGAACGTGCGCCAGCAAGCCATGAACGAGCGCGAGCGCGCCGTGCGTGAGCTGCAAAGCAAAGTTCAGGAATTTGGCCTGATCGAATCCGAAACGCAGTCGCTGCGCCGCCAACTGGATCATGCGCAGGGCAACTTGCGCGTCGCCGAATCGCAGGTCGAAGAAATGAAAGCGGCCGTGCGTGCCAGCAAGCGCCAGTCCGAAGAGGCCGTCACCGAGCTGACCTCGATGGAAGAACAGTGGAACACCAAGAACCAGGCGATCGGCCGGCTGCAAACCCAGGTGAAGGATCTGCAAACCGCGCTCGACGAATCGCGCAAGACGCTGAACGAGCGCTACATGACCATCACCGCGCTCAACGCGCAACTGCAAGAGTATCGCGCCCGCGCCAATGAATCGAACGGCGTGGTGTCCAATCTGCAGGCCGCGTTCTCCGAATTGTCGCGCCGCTTGCAGAGCCAAAGCATGAAAATGGCCGAAACCGATGTGCGCACCAACGATCTGCAATTTCAGGCGACCATTGCCGCCGAAGTGCCGCTGCTGAACGCCCGCGCCGGTTCGCCGCTTAGCAATGCGCCGGTTCCGCCGTCGATCACCGCTCCGACGCTGCCGACCGTCGCCGCGCCAGCAAAAGCCTTCGCACAATCAGCCCAGCCGGCGGGCAATACCAGCCGGTCCTACGATGCGCCCGAGAGTGAGGATGTGTCGCAGCTCGAAGATCGCCTCGTTTCGATGCTGGCCGAATTGAAGCCAGCGTAACGGTTCTCCTCCCCCTTCGCAAAAAGTGCTGCCAGGCAGCACTTTTTGCCTTTTCCACTCGTCCATCATTCAATACACGGACGGCGCTCGGCTAAGGCGCCAGTTTGGCGGACAACACCACCACCTCGGCCAGGCCAACACGGTACGTGATGGTCTTTAGCTTGGCGTCTTTGGGCACCGAAAACGCCAGCCAGCCGGTGACTTTTTCGCCGTTGCTGATCTCGCTCACCGCCAGTTCATCTTTCACCGCTTGTGCCGCGGCTGGATACTCAGTCTGATCGTCGCCGGTGACGGTGGCATACACGGAATCGATGGACATCTTTTCCGCGGCCGTGCTCACACTCAGCTCGACTTGCACCGCCACCAAGCGCGACCCCGAATCGAGCGTGAAGCCGTCGATGGGCGTTGCCGGATCTTGCACGGCCAACCTTTTCATCGCATAGCCATTGCCGGAAGCGCTGTCGGACGAAGGTTCGACCGGATTGGTGGCCGCCGGCACCGCGGTCGGGGAGGTGGCGTTCTGATCAGCAGTGGGCTGGCTGCTTGCGCCGCCGTCTGTGCCGCCGCATGC
>JANMNW010000204.1:0-9534 GCA_031368515.1 Chloroflexota bacterium | reverse complement strand
AAGCGATAGGCCTCTTTGGCCAGATCGTATGCCAGCGCGCGCATCATATCCTCGGCGTCTGCGCGGCTGATGATCTGGCGCATCAGCAGCCCGGCCAGCCAATTGGCGCAAGCGCGGCGCCACAGATCGTGGCGCGCCGGGATGGAACAAAATGCCCGCGTGTCATCGTTAAAGCCCGTTGTGTTGTAGATGCCGGCTGTTTCGACAACCGCATCCAAAAAGCGCTGCATGCCATTCAGGCTGTCAAAAAACCACCACGGCGGCCCAAGCCGCAGTGCCGGATAATGGCCGGCCAATGGAGCCAGTTCGCGCGAATACACGGTCTCGTCCAGCGTGAAAAGAATCAGGCGCAGCCGCCCATCGTTGCCAAAGCGTTCCAGCAGCGGCTGCAGATTGCGCGTGTACTCCGTGGCCACCGGGATGTCCGCGCCGGTGTTTGCGCCAAAGCGCTGTGCCACAAGCGGGTTGTGGTTGCGCATCGATCCGGCGTGCAGCTGCATCACCAGCCCGTCGTCCACGCTCATGCGCGCCATCTCCATCAGCATGTGGCCGGTAAAGCGCCGGGCGTCTTCGGGTTCGCTCGCGCCGCGCAGGGCGCGCTGAAAAATCGCTTCGGCATCGGCGCTCGACAGCATCGCGGTGTAGGGCGTCAGCGCGGCATGATCAGTGGCTGTCGCGCCGAGCGATTTGAAAAACACGCGGCGCTGCTCCAGCGCGCGCAGGAATGCCGCGCAGCCTTCGACCGCGATGCCGCTGACTGCGCTCAGAGTATCGATATTCGCGCGCCAACCCGGCGTATCCAGATTGAGCAGCGCGTCCGGACGAAAGGTGGGCCGGATAGTGCCGTTCCATCCGGACTGGCGAATTGCCTGGTGATGCGCCAGCGTGTCGGTCGCGGCGTCGGTTGTGGAAAGGGCTTCGATGTTAAAGCGCTGATACAGCGCGCGCGGGCGGAACTCGGGCTTGCGCAGCTGCGCTTCAATCGCATCGTAAATGGCGTCCGCCGTTTGCGCGCCAAGCGGCGTGTCGATGCCAAAGATGTCGCGCAGTTCATCGCCGATCCAAATCCCCGAAGGCGTGGCGCGAAAGAGATGAAAGCGCTCGGCGAAGCGCCGCCAAATGGCGCGGTGGTCGCGCTCGCTGGCGCCGTCGTCCAGCCGGCGCAGCCCCAGATCTTCCATCGGTACGCCTTGCGAATACAGCATGCGCACTACATAGTGATCGGGGATGATAAACAGCTCGGCTGGCGAACCAAACGCGTAGTCTGGATCGCCAAACACGACGGGTTCGACATGGCCGTGCGGACAGATCAGCGGCAGTTTGGAAGCCGGCTGGTAAATCTCGTATGCGAGGGCGGCCTGTTGGGGTTCGGGGCCGAGATAGCGAAAGCGTCGATCCAGCATCATCTTGCAGATACTAGCAGAGGATCGGATTCTTTCCCGCGCCAACACCGCAAAGCCGTCTCGGCGTGTCATCGCTCGCTACCAGCGCTTGCCGTGCCGGCGCTTGCGCAGCGGGTTATTGCGGCCAAGCGCAGCAAAGGCTCGGTCCTGCGCCGACCACATGACGCGTTTGCGCTCCGCCTGCAGGTGATCGAAGCCGAGCAAATGCAAAACGCCGTGAATCACCAGCAGCGCCAGCTCATCGTCGATGCCGTGACCGTGTTCGCGCGCCTGAGCCGCGCAGCGCTGCATCGAGACATAGATCTCGCCCAGGTGCATGAGCGCGCGCGTCTGCGGCGCAGGCAACCGTGCGCGCCGCAGCAGGCCATCGCGCCACAGCTCGGTCGCAAACGACAGCACATCGGTTGGCGCGTCTTTGGCGCGAAACTGCGCGTTGAGGGCCCGCAATTCGGCATCGTCTGTCAAGCGCACGAGCAGCGCATGCGCGGGCAATACCGTGCGCGCCTGCGCCAAAGTCGCGCGCACAGCGGCGGTGATCAATGCCTTGCGCCCGCGCGCGCGACAGGCGGCGCGCATGGAGATGTCCAGCTCCAGTTCAGGCATTGGCGGTGACAGTGGGCGACTCCGCTCCGGGGTCCTGCGCCTCACCCAGCGCCAGCGGTGTGTGCTGCGCGTTGGGGTATTCCACGCGCGGGTGATAGATCCCGCGCAAGGTTTCCAGGAACGACCGCCGGATCGCTTCAAGATCGCTCAGCGTCAGCCCGCTTGCGTCCAGTTGATGATCGGCCAGCCGGTCGCTGATGGTGCGGCGGATGACGGCGTCCATGGCTTCGTCGGTCTCGCACTTGCTTGCGCGGACGGTGGCTTCACTGGCGTCGGCCAGCATGAGCAGCGCGGTTTCGCGCGATTGCGGCCGGGGGCCGGGATAACGGAACGGCGCTTCGTCGACCGGCTTGTCGCTTTCGCGGCAGGCGCGGATGTATTGATAATTGGCGCGCATGGTGCCATGATGTTCGGCGATGAACGCATGGATGCGAAAAGGCAGATGAAACTTTTTTGCCATCTGCAGGCCGTTGGTGACATGCGAATGCAGCAGTGACGCGCTGGTGCGCGGATCAAGCCGGTCGTGAATATTGACGCCTTCGATCTGGTTCTCGATGAAATGATGCGGGTTCTCGATCTTGCCGATGTCGTGATAGTACGCGCCGACGCGCGCCAGCAGTGAGTCGGCGCCGATGCGTTCGGCCGCCTGCTCGGCCAGATTGCCCACCATCAAACTGTGGTGATATGTCCCCGGCGCCTGCAGCAGCAGCTTCTGGATCAGCGGATGCGATGGCCGCGCCAGATCGATCAGTTGCACCACTGTGGTCACATCAAAAATCAGGCTGCTCAAATATAGCGCGCCCAATGCCAGCCCGGAGGCGATCACGCCGCTGGCGACGCTGCCGACGATGTAAGTGATCAGCTGGGGCAGTTCAGCCGGCCGCTGCGCCATGCCGCTGTTGAACGCCAGCACGATGCACGCTTGCAGCACGCCTGCGGCGACGCCGGCTCGGATGTAGTCACTCATGCGCGTGGCGCGCCCAAGCACCATGCTGGCCGCCGCGCCGCCCAACGCAAACACGATTGTGAACTCGACCGGCTTGTCCATGGCCTGTCCGATCAATGTGCCAGCGACCAGGCTGGCCATCGCGCCGGGCAACATGCCCGACCATGCGCTCACGGCGATGCCCACCGCGGCTATCGGCGCCAGATACGGCAGAAGCCCATGCCCGGGCAGCAGCCAGCGCGACATCAGCACGCTAAACGTCAACGCGGCCGCACTGAGCCCCAGATTGCGCAGCGGCAGGCGGTCGACCGAGCCTGTATGCCGCTGCAGCGCGAGTGAAACCAGCACCATGCTGACGGCGGTCATGACCATGGCATTGATCAGGTCGGCGGCGTTCAGCGTGGGCCGCCGGATATTCATCTTGTCGAGCGCTTCAATGTCGGCTGGGCCGATGATTTGGCCGGAGCGCAGGATGATTTGGTTGGTCTCGAACACACGCACCACCGGCTTGACGCTCTCGCGGGCGGCGGCGCGGGCGGCGTTCGTGGCGACTTCATCGAAGTTGGTGTTGGGAACCAGCAGCGCGCCGGCGATGCGCTCAACCAGCTCGGCGTCGTCCTTGTTCAAGCTCAAGCTGATCTGTTGCCGCACCGAGCGTTTGGCTTGCTCCAAATTATCCGGCCGGATTGGCGCCCGCATGGCCGCGTCGAGGACGGTGATGATCTGGCTGTCGATGCGCGCCCAACTGGCGTCCGAGTAGTTCACGATGCGCTGCGCCGTGGGTTCGTCAAACTCGAGGGGCTGCAGCTGCATCACGCTGCGAGCGCGGCTGGCGTCGTCGCCGTCTTTTTGGCGCGCGAGCACGATCTGGTCGAGCACGCCGCGCGCGGCGATGATTTGCTGGCGCGCCACCTGTCCGTCAAGCGGCGTGAACATCGGCGCGACGCTGGCTTCGGCCAGGTCCTGCTGGCGTTTGGTTTCCAAGTCGCTGACATACTCGGTGCGTTGCGGCGCGCGGATGTCGATGCGCGCCACGTCGCCGGAGTCGAGCGCCAGGCTCCCGCCAATGATGAATCGCAGCAGCTGCGCCGCAGCGAGGCCGGCGAAGGTGAGTATGAAGATGACAACCAGCGCAATGACCCGCTGCGCGGTGCGCGGCCGGTCGGTGGGAAGCGCGCTGAGAGAGTTAGCTGTCATCTTGAAACGCTACCGGGCGCGATGGGACGTCCGGCCGCGTTGGCGGCGTCACGCGCCGAGCAGTTCGCGCACGACCTCGTTGACGAGCTTTCCGTCAGCGATGTCTTTGACTTTGGGCTGCAGCGCCTTCATCACCTGGCCCTGCTGCTTGGGCGTGGTGGCGTTGACTTCCGCGATGACCGCTTTGGCCAGCACAACGATTTCATCGCGCGACAGCTGTTTGGGCAGAAACTCGCGCAGAATCTCCAGTTCGGCGCTCTGTTCGTCGATCAGGTCCTCGCGCTTGTGTTCTTTTGCTTCCAGCAGCGATTCCTCGTGTTGTTTGATTTCGCGGCGGATCAGCACCAGCACGTCGTTGTCGCTCAGCTCGCCGCCGCGGCCGTCGGTGCGCGCGACGACTTCCTCGTTCTTAATCGAAGCGACGAGCAGACGCAGCACAAGCTTGCGGCGGTCGTTGCCGCTGCGCATGGCGTCTTTGAGCTCACTGTTTAGTCGGATCTTGAGTGGCGCATCCATAATGGATTAATGCAATGCTAACTGAAAAAACTAAAGAGGGACAGGCATGATGCCCGCCCCTCTGTGACGCCGGCCAGCGGTTACTGGTCCGGCTGCATGAATTTCATGCTTTGGCGTCGGCTTTTGCGAAGTTTTGCAGCGCGCTTGCGCTTGTTGACAATGCTGGGTTTTTCAAAGTAGCGCCTGTTGCGCACTTCGACCAGAATGCGGTTGCCCTGCACAATCTTGTTAAAACGTCTCAAAGCCGACTCGAAAGTCTCATCGTCGTCGACGACTACGCGAGCCAATGATCTCACCTTCTTTTTGGTTTAGATTAAAGCCGGCGGATTATACGGCATTTGCGGCATTTGTGGCGGGTGGATGCATCTGCCGGCCGGCAGCTGGATAAATCCGGCGAATTCGCAGCTTGCGCGACTTTGGCCTTCTCCCGCCGCCGCAGCACCTTTTGGAAAAACGCAGTGGAAACAACATGCGCCCAGGTGGGGTGCCTGGGCGCATCCTATAGCCGCTGTTTTTAGCGACTCGCGCGGTCTAGCCGATCGAAGCGTTCCCGTCGCGCGACCACGGCCGGCGCGTGCGCACCACGGCGCCTTTGGCCCGCGCAAACAAGCTCTGCACCACTTCGTCCGAGTGATCGACGGGCTGCGCCGAGGCGGCTGTATCCTCTGTGGCGTCGTTTAGCTCAGCGTCAGCGGGTTCGACGATGCTGGCGGCGGGCTCTGAAGCGCCAAACGTTTCCGTTGGCTCGGATTCAACCTTGTCTGACGCGTTCATCAGCACGCCGCCCATGCCGATCACGCCGCTCATTTCGGCTCTGGGCTCGGTTTGCGGCGGAGCTGGCGCGAGCGCCTCGGCCTGCACACCGGAGGGCAATGCGCGCATCTCCTGCGAAGCCACCTGCAGCGCCGATTGCGCGTGCAACATGGCCTCAGTGCTCTTCAGCGCGGTCTGGCCATTGCGCACGGCTTTTTCGGTAATGTCACGCGCCGCTTCGATCTGCAGCGTGTTTACGCGCGTGTTTCTGTCGATATCGGCGACGGCGTTGGCCATGCTGCCTTGCACGAAAAATCCGAGCGCAGCCAATGTGCCCAGAGCCATGACGCCCAAGCCAAACAGCAGGTGCGCGCCGCGCCGGTATTCGGCGTAAAAATCGCCCAGCAGCAGGCCAAAACCCAGAATGAGCCCGCCCAAAAACAGCGCCAGCGCCAGGCTCATGTAGAACCCGCCCACCAGCTTCATCAAACCGTATCGTTGTGTGACATTCTTCATCGGTGTTCTCCTTGCGCGGCAAATGCGCGCATGTTGACTAAACGCGCCCGGCCTACTTGGCCGGAATCTCTACGGGCGCCGCGCCCGGTGCGGCCGGAAAGCGCAGCGTGATATCGGCGTCGATCTTGCGCAGATAGGGCGCAAACTCCGCGATGGGAGCGTTTAGGTGCTCGTGCTGCGGATATGTGTTGAGCGCGCCAAACGCCGCGCCCAGATTGCCAAGGCAATCGGCGTCGCATTGCATCGAGGGCATCTTCGTGCCGTTAACGCTGACCGCCAGCCCGTCGCCTTCGCTGGTAAGCCGCACCACCTGGATGTTGCGCTTCATGAGTTCTTTGACGAACCACGGCTCCAGGGCCAGCGACATGATGTCGCTGTTAAAGATTTCCTTGAATTCCTGCTCGCTGATGCCGTATAGATTGGGGTCGCCCGCTTCGTCATAAGCCAGCACCACCCGCACTTCGCCGACCGCATCCTGCTTGCTCAACGCGGCGGCAGGCAGGGCGCGTTGTGCGCTGCTTCGAACCGGGAGCTTGGCAATTTCGGGCGCGACCGGAAAGCGAATCAGCACGTTCAGGCCGATGCGGCTCACCAGCGGCATGGCGCGGTCGATCAGGCGCGTCGCGCGCTCCGAAAGGCCAAGCGCTTCAAACCCTTGCGTCTGCCGGGCCAGCGCCCGCACGTTGTTCAACGACTGGCTGTCGAACGTAATGTTCGGCAGGCGTTTGCCGTTGACCCAGACATACATGCCGTCGTCTTTCTGCATCAGCTCAATGTGCTGGGTGTTGGTGCTGGTGAAGTAATCCACCCATGCGCGAGGCAAACTGAGGCTTTCGGCTTTCACAGCGCCGCGGGTGACTTTTTCGATCAAGCCCGGGCTGAACCAGCCGATCGACGGCACGCCGTTGCGGTTAATGCCGACTTCGATGCGGGGCAGGGCCAGCATGAAGCCGCCCGTGGGCGCGGCTTGCGGGCTCTGCGTTCGGCTCGCACATGACACGGCGAGCAATGCCAGGATCGGCAACAAGAGGATCGCGCGGCTGAACTTTTTCATATCCGCGCGACAGCTTATGGCACAACAATCGCTAGCTCATCAGACTTTCTTAGTAAACGGCGAAGATTCTCTAAGCAACACCGCAACAATTTCGCGACGCCTGCCGACACTACAACGTGCGAATGAGCCGACTGTAGGACTAAAGTTGTAGCGAAGTTTCGAAGAGCGTCATCAGCTCTTGGCTTAACGCTGTTTCTGTGACCGATTTCGCTTGGACACTGCACTGGAGCCCACATAAGCCGCGAGGTGCTGGCCGGTGAGCGTAGAGCGAGCGGCGATGAGGTCAGTGGGTGTGCCTTGGAAAACGATCCGGCCGCCATCGTGGCCTGCGCCGGGACCGAGGTCGATAATCCAGTCGGCGTCCGCCATGACTGCCTGATGATGCTCGATGACGATGACCGACTTGCCAGAGTCGACGAGCCGATCCAGCAGGCCGAGCAGCTGCTCCACGTCGGCGAGGTGCAGACCGCTCGTGGGCTCGTCGAGGATATAGACTCCGCCAGATTCGGCCATGTGAGTGGCCAGCTTGAGCCGCTGCCGTTCGCCACCGGAAAGCGTGGTCAAAGGTTGGCCAAGACTGACGTAGCCGAGGCCGACATCGGCGAGTCGGGCGAGGATGGCGTGTGCGGCCGGCGTGCGGGCCCCACCGGCGCCGAAAAACCTCTCTGCTTCGATGACTGACATCGAGAGCACCTCGCTGATGTTGCGTCCACCGTAGCGGTATTCCAGCACCGATGCCTGGAAGCGCTTACCTTCACAGTCTTCACAAATTGTGGCCACGCCCGCCATCATCGCCAGGTCGGTGTAGGTGACGCCGGCGCCGTTGCATGTGGGGCACGCGCCCTCAGAGTTGGCGCTGAACAGCGCCGGCTTCACGCCGTTGGCTTTTGCGAACGCGTTGCGAATCGGGTCGAGCAGGCCGGTGTAGGTCGCCGGGTTGCTGCGTCGCGAGCCTTTGATCGCTGACTGGTCGATCGACACCACTCCGTCCTGACCTGAAACTGAGCCATGGATCAACGAGCTCTTTCCGGACCCAGCCACGCCGGTAACGACCACCAGCACGCCGAGCGGTATGTCAATGTTGACGTTCTGCAAATTATTGGCGTTTGCGCCACGCACCTTTAGTACGCTCGAATGCGTTCGCACAGACGGTTTCAAAGAGGCCCGGTCGTCCAGGTGCCGTCCGGTCAACGTGCCGCTGGCCCGCAGCCCATCGAGGGTGCCCTCGAACACCACCTCGCCTCCTGCGCTGCCGGCGCCTGGGCCCAGATCGACGATGTGGTCGGCGATCTCAATCGCCTCCGGCTTGTGTTCGACGACGAGCACGGTGTTGCCCTTGTCGCGCAGCTGCAGCAGCAGCTCGTTCATACGTTGGATGTCGTGCGGATGCAGCCCAATCGTCGGCTCATCGAAGACATAGGTGACGTCGGTGAGCGACGATCCGAGGTGGCGGATCATCTTGGTCCGTTGGGATTCGCCGCCCGACAGAGTGCCCGACGGCCGGTCGAGCGAGAGGTAGCCCAACCCGATCTCATCGAACGAGTCGAGCGAGTGCTGAAGCTTCGCCAGCAGCGGCGCAACGGACGGCTCGTTCAGGCCGCGCACCCATTCGGCCAGGTCGCTAATCTGCATCGCGCACGCGTCGGCGATGTTGATTCCATTGATCTTCGACGATCGAGCCGCCTCGGCGAGTCTGGTGCCGCCACATTCCGGACACACGGTGAATGTGATTACCCGTTCCACGAACGCCCGGATGTGTGGCTGCATCGCGTCGACATCTTTGGACAGAAACGACTTCTGGATTTTCGGGATCAAGCCCTCGTATGTGAGGTTGATGCCGTCGACCTTGATTTTGGTCGGCTCCTTGTACAGCAGGTCGTTGAGTTCCTTTTTAGTGAACTTGCGGATCGGCTTGTCCGGGTCGAAGAAGCCGCAGCCGCTGAAGATACGGCCGTACCAACCTTCCATGCTGTATCCCGGTATCGTAAGGGCACCTTCATTGAGCGACTTGCTGTCGTCGTACAACTGTGTCAGGTCGAAATCGGTGACTTTCCCCATGCCCTCGCAGCGCGGGCACATGCCGCCCAGACGGTTGAAGGTCACTTTCTCGGTCTTCGTCTTTCCTTCACCGCGCTCGATGGTGACCCCACCGCTGGCTTTTACCGAAGGGACATTGAACGAATAGGCATTGGGCGAACCGATGTGCGGCTTGCCAAGGCGGCTGAACAGAATGCGCAGCATCGCATTGGCGTCGGTGGCGGTGCCGACCGTAGAGCGGGCGTTGGCGCCCATTCGCTCCTGGTCGACGATGATCGCGGTCGTCAGCCCGTCCATGACGTCGACGTCGGGCCGCGCCAGCGTCGGCATGAAGCCCTGCACGCAGGCGCTGTAGGTCTTATGGATCATCCGCTGCGACTCCGCTGCGACTCCGCGGCGATCGTGTCGAACACCAGCGAGCTCTTGCCCGAGCCGGAGACGCCGGTGAACACCGTCAGCCGGCGCTTCGGGATCACGATGCTGACGTCCCGGAGGTTGTTCACGCGCGC
>JANMNW010000184.1:0-23864 GCA_031368515.1 Chloroflexota bacterium | reverse complement strand
GCCGACAACATCGTGCAGATTCAGATCCGCGAACCCAGTGTGGCCATCCGCAAAGGCGTGATCGGCGTGTACAACGGTCCGGGCAACGCCGCGCCGGATGATCCGGCACCCGGCGCCAGCCTGAACCCGACGCAGACGCTGCCGTTGGGAGTAACCTACACGCCGGGCAACGTGTGCTCGGCGCGCTTCAACACAACGATCACGTCCACGATGCTTGCGCAGACGCCTCGGCCGTTCGACAGCGACGCGCTCAACGCCGACGCCGGAGACCGCGCCACATTTGCCATCGTGCTCGAAAACGTCGGCTCGGCGCCGGCGTACGGCGTGACGCTCAGCGACACACTGCCCGCCGGCTACACTTACGTGCCCGGAAGCTTGTGCATGCAAACCGGCGGCGGCGCGCTCGTCGATACCACCACGCTGACGCCTACAGCATTGCTTGGCGGCAGCGTGACCATTTCCGGCACGATCGACGAGGGACGAGCGCGCGGCAGCGAGGCGTTGACGAACACCGCCGGCTCGAACATCATCATCGTCACCTACGATGCGATCGTCGACGCGGCCACCAGCCATAACAAAACGCTGGTCAACACCACCAACATTTTGAGCTACACCAACTCGGCCACCGGCGAAAACATGCTCACATTTACGCCGCTCGCCGATCGCTCGGACACCGCGTCGCTCAACACCCATCCGCTGGAGATGGCCAAATCGCTCGACGGGACCGAGATTTCCGCCACCAACAATAGCCTGGCCGGCCAGGCGGCCATCGGCGAGCTGATCACCTACACGCTGCACATCACCGTGCCCGAAGGCAGCCTGCCAAACCTGGTGATCACAGATGCCATGGCCAGCAACTCCGGGCTGGCGTTCGTCGACTGCGTCGATATCAACGCGTCGGCGGAGTTGACCAGCACCATCGGCGCGTTCAGCCTCGCATGCGCCGACGGGGCAACTGTCAGCGACAACCCGCGCATTTCGAACAACGGCCGCACCGCGGTTTGGAACCTCGGCAGTATCCTAAACAGCGACACTGACAACAGCGTGACCGAAACCATCACCATCCAGTACGTGGCCGTGGTGCGCGACATCGCCGGCATCGTCAACGGCAGCGCGCTGAACAACCGCGTCAGCGCCACATACGGCGACACCAGCGTCACCACAATCCAGCAGTTCAGCGCCGCCACCGTCAGCGTGGTCGAACCCTCGTTGTCGCAGAGCAAGAGCAACACGCCGGGCACTGGCGACGCCGGCGACACCATCACCTACACCATTGCCGTCACCAACGTCAGCGGCCGCGCACCGGCCTACAACGTGGTGGTGACCGATGTCTTCCCATCCAAACTTATTTTCACATCAGGCTCGGTGCAAGTCACGCCAGAGTTCGATGTGGTCAGCAGCACGGCCATGCTCACGGCCACGTTTGGGGTGATCGCGCCCGGCGCGACCGCGCGCATCACCTTCACCGGCGTGCTGAGCGAATCGGTCAACCCGACCGAGCTGATCGTCAACAACGCGAACGCGCGCGGCACCAGCCTGCCGGATCTTGCAACCACGCCGCGTTCGACCTACGACATCATCAACACCGTGGAGCGCGGCGCCAACTCGTCGAACAGCATCTATGTAACCTCGGCCACATCCAACGCCAGCGTGCACGCAATGACGCTGTCGAAGTCGCTGGTGAGCACCGAGATCAACACCACCGGCAACACCAACACGCAGGCGACCATCGGCGAACTGGTCACCTACACGCTGGCCGTGGTGGTGCCCGAGGGCACGTCGGCAAACGTGCGAATTACAGACACCCTCTCCAGCAACAGCGGCTTGGGCTTTGTCGACTGTGTCGACATCAGCGCGCCGGCTTCGGTGAGCAGCTCGATCGGCCCGATCAGCAACGCGTGTTTGGACGGAACGACAGGGTCGGACAACCCGGTCGTTTCCGGCAGCAGCTTGACCGCCACCTGGAACCTGGGCACGCTGGTCAACACCGACACCGACAACGCTGTCACCGAGACCGTGCGCATCACCTACACCGCCGTCGTGCGCAATATCGCAGGCAACGTCAACGCCACAACGCTCACCAACCGCGCCAGCGGCACCTATGGCACGAGCAACACGCTGGCTCTCGTGAGCGCGGCGACCATTACCATCACCGAACAAAGCTTGAGCCAGAGCAAAGCGTCATCGCCAAGCACCGGCGACGCCGGCGACACGATCACCTACACCATCGTGGTCACCAACGCCAGCGGCCGCGCCCCGGCCTACGATGTGGTGATCACCGATGTCTTCCCATCCAAGTTTGTTTACAACACCGCTTCATTCGTCTCCACGCCGGATTCAAGCGTGATCAGCACCTCGGCCGGGCTCACCGCCACCTTCGCAGTCATCACGCCCGGCACCACCGCGCGCATCACCGTCACCGGCATTTTGAGCGTGGCGATCAATCCGACCGAAGTCATCACCAACCGAACTGGCGTAGCAGGCACCAGCCTGCCTGGGCTGGCCGCCACTCCGCGCTCGACCTATGACACCCTTAGCAGCACCGAACGCATCAGCAACTCCAGCAACAGCACCTATCTCACTTCGGCGCAATCGTCGGTCACTGCGCCCGCAATGACGCTGGGCAAAGCGCTGGTCAGCACCGAGATCAGCACCACCGGCAACACCAATGCACAGGCAACCGTTGGCGAGATGATTACCTATACACTGTTGATCACAGTGCCCGAGGGCACTTCAACCAACGTCCGAATCACTGACACGATGGCCAGCAGCTCCCGCCTGGCGTTTGTCGACTGTGTCGACATCAGCGCGCCGGATTCGGTGAGCAGCTCGATCGGCCTGATTAGCAACGCGTGTTTGGATGGAACGACAGGGTCGGACAATCCGGTCGTTTCCAGCAGCGGCCAGTCCGTGGCCTGGAATCTGGGTACATTGGTCAACACCGACACCGACAACGCCGTCACCGAGACCGTGCGCATCACCTACACCGCCGTCGTGCGCAATATCGCGGGCAACGTCAACGCCACAACGCTCACCAACCGCGCCAGCGGCACCTATGGCACCAGCAACACGCTGGCTCTGGTGAGCGCCGCGACCATTACCATCACCGAACAAAGCTTGAGCCAGAGCAAATCGTCATCGCCAAGCACCGGCGACGCCGGCGACACCATCACCTACACCCTTGTGGTCACCAACGCCAGCGGCCGCGCGCCGGCTTACGATGTGGTGATCACCGACGCTTTCCCATCCAAGTTTGTTTACAACACCGCTTCATTCATCTCCACGCCGGATTCAAGTGTGATCAGCACCTCAGCCGGGCTCACCGCCACCTTCGCAGTCATCACGCCCGGCACCACCGCGCGCATCACTGTCACCGGCATTTTGAGCGTTGCCGTGATCCCCAGCGAAGTGATCACCAATACCACCGGGGTGTCTGGCACCAGCCTGCCTGGCTTGGCGGGAGTGAGCCGGTCAACTTATGATTCGGCCAACACCATCGAACGCTCACTCAACTCATCAAATAGCACGTATGTCACGACAGCCAGTTCGCCGGAGACCATCAACGCGCCAGCGATCGCCAAGACGCTGGTGAGCAGCGAAATCAGCAACACCGTCAATGGCGCAACCCAGGCCGTGATCGGCGAAAAACTCACCTATCGTCTGGTTTTGAACGCGCCGGAAGGCACCATGCCCAGTGCACGTATTACCGATACGCTGCCGTCCGGCTTGGCCTATGTCACGTGCAACAGCATCGACGCCGCCGCAGAAATCACCACCTCGGTGGTCGGCGGCTTTGGCGGCGTGTGCAATGGCGCGACAGCGCCGGCCGTTAGCTCGCCCGGCCAAACCATCACGTTTAACCTTGGCACACTGACGAACTCCGCCGACAGCAATGGCGTGACCGAGCAGATCACGATCACCTACGACGCGATCGTTCTCAACATCGCCGGCAACCAGACCGGCACGCTGCTGAACAACTCGGCCCAATACGGCTGGAATGGCCGCACCCTCAGCGCGGTCAACGCCGGCAACGTGCGCGTGATCGAGCCGCTCATGGGCGTGCTCAAGACCGTCTCGCCTGCGCAGCCGACCACGTCCGACGCCGGCGACACGATCACTTACACCGTCGTCATCACCGGTCCATCCGGCGCCGACGGCAACGACGTGCAGCTCTACGATACGCTGCCAAAGACCGCTTCGGGCTCGCTGATCCTCTCGCCGGCCATCGTCTCGGCCGTTGCCGCGCCGAACTCGCCCGCAATCAGCAGCAGCGATTTCGCCATCAGCGGCGACAACGACAACGGCTGGACGCTGACGACGGCGTCGTCGCTCGATCTGCCGGCCAATATCAGCCGCCGCATCACCGTGACTTTGGCGGGCACCCTGCCCAGCCATGTCGCGCCGGGCTCGACCTTCACCAATACCGCGGTGCTCAGCTACACCACCATCGACGGCGTGGGCAGCGGCGTGCAACGCTCGGCGTTCAACACCAGCTCGACCGAGCGCGACGGCTCGGGCGGCATCAACGACTACACCACCAGCAACACAGCCGCTCTCAATGTGACGCAGGTCATACCGCAAAAACAGATCGTGGCCACGTCTGAGTTGGCGACCGGAACGGGCGCGGACGGCAATCCGCGCACCGCCATCGGCGAAGTGATCCAGTATCGCGTCGTCATCACGATGAGCGAAGGCACCGCCGCAACCTTCAGCATCAAAGACAACCTGCCGACCGGCTTGGGCTTCGTGACCGGCAGCGCGCGTGTGGGCTTTGTCGCCTCGTATGGCACCGGCTCCGGCATCACCAGCACGGCCATCACACCGGCCGACACCGGCTGCGCCGCGCTTAACATCACGGCCGGCGACATCGCCAGCGTGCCGTCGTCGTCGATCACCTGCCCAATTCCGTCTGGCCGAATCAGTCTGGATGGCAGCAACAACCCGACGTTTGACTTTGGCACCGTGGCCAACTTCGACACCGACACGGACAGCGAGTATCTGGTCGTCGAGTTTCAGGCCGTGGCGCAAAACATCGCCGGCAACACCGCCGGCACGCAGCGCGCCAACACCGCCACCACCACCGTCAACGGGCTGGCGCTCGGTGCCACGTCGCCGGTGACTGTGACCATGGCCGAGCCGTCGCTGACCCTGCGCAAGAGTGTCAGCGCGCCGTCGCCGCTTGACGCGGGCGACCGCGTGACCTTCACCATCGTCTACACAAACGGCACCGGCGCCAATCTCTCGCCAGCATTCGACGCCGTCATCACCGATGTGCTCGACTCAAACTTGACGCTGGACTCGGTCAGCCTGAACGCGCCAACGCCGGCTGTCGGCTACACCTCGGCGTCAAACAGCATCGTCACCGATAGCGGCCGACTCACAGTCACTGTAGCGCAGCTTGATTCGGGCGGTGTGGTCACCGTGACCGCGCTGGCGCATCTCAACAGCGACGTTGCCAGCGGCCGCCGCATCACCAACACCGGCTACGTGGCCTACACCAGCCTGCCCACTGATACTGGCACGATCAACGGCAGCTTCCTCGGCACGCCTGGCGTAGCCGGCAGCGGCACCGGTGAACGTACCGGCACAGGCGGCGTCAACAGCTATTCTGCCAACAGCACCGTCACATTGACGGCGACCACACCGACCATCGTCAAATCAAGCAGCTCGCCAACACAGTACAGCATCGGCGCGCCGATCTACTACAGTTTGACTGTGACGCTGCCCGAAGGCGTCGCCACCAATGTGTCGGTGCTGGACGATCTGCCCACCGGCCTGACTTATGTGTCGAGCCAGCTGGTCACCAGCGCCGCAGCCAGCGGCGGGTTGCTGAGTGCCGACTACGACGGCACGATCGTTGGCCCGGTTATCACGCAGCCGAACAGCGACGCGCTGTTCGCCTTTGGCAACATCACCACCACAGCCGACAACACGGCCAACAACACGTTCGTGATTCAGGTGCTCGCGCGCATCGCAAACAGCCCGACCAGCCAGCAGGCTGGCGGAACGGCCATCTTCCAGAACACCGCGCGCCTGACCTACACGCACGCCATCTCGGGCGCAACCGGATTGAGCAACGGCCCCATCACCGTGTCGCTGCTCGAACCGCGCGTAGTGGCGCACAAGCGCGTCACACCAAGCAGCGGCGTGCAGGCCGGCGACACGCTGACCTATGAGGTCACGCTCACAAACACCGGCTCCAGCGTGGCGTATGACACCACGCTCACCGACACCTTGCCAGCCGGGCTCGACGGCGCCAGCGTCGCCGCGGTCACGCTTGACAACGCGGCATCGTCCTCCACCCTGAGCGGCAGCGCACCCAACTTGAGCTTTGGCGAGTGGGACATCCCGGTCAACAGTGTGCTGCGCCTGACCTACACCGTGCGCGTGCTCGACGGGTTTGTGATCGACGGCGCCTACACCAACACCGTCGACGCCGACTGGACCAGCACCGATGGCGTCAATGGGAACGAGCGCTTGTATGACGACAACAACTCGTACAACTACGACGGCTCGCAAGACACCGCCACCGCCACGTTCGCCAGTAACGGCGTCACACTCGCCAAGAGTGACGGCGGCGTCACGACCGCCGCAATCGGCAGCGTGATCCGCTATACGCTCACGGTCAACTCGCCGCTCGGCACGCTGCGCGATCTGCGCATCACCGACACACTGCCCGCCGGTCTGAGCTACGTCGGCAACGCCGCGTTCAGCGGCAATATCGCGCCACAGCCGTCGGCCGTCACCAGCAGCCAGAACGTGATTTGGACCTTTGGCAACGCCGTGATCTCGCCGACCGGCTCGGTCACGCTCGCGTTCGACGCGCGCGTGCTTGACACCGCCGGCAACGACAGCGGCAACAGCAAGACCAACAACGCCACGCTGACGCATGTCGCCGTCACCGGCACGCTGCGCACGCGCACCGCCAGCGATGGCTTCAGCATCGTCGAACCGCGCATCGTGGCGGGCAAGCGCGTCACGCCAAGCAGCGGCGCGCAAGCCGGCGATACATTGACGTTTATAGTCACGTTGACCAACACCGGCACCAGCACGGCGTACGAAACCACCTTCACCGACACCCTGCCCGCCGGGCTAGACGGCGCAAGCGTCGTTGCTGCGGCGCTGAATGGCACCGCTGTGTCCACAACGCTCAGCGGCAGCGCGCCCAACCTGAGCTTTGGCACCTGGGACATGGCCGTCAACAGCGTGCTGCAGGTCACCTATACCGTGCGCATCACGGATGGCTTCGTCATCGACGGCGCCTACACCAATACCGTCGACGCCGACTGGACGTCGCTCGACGGCGTCGACGCCAGCGAGCGCGTCTACAACGACACCACGGTTTACACCGTCGACGGCTCGCAGGACACCGCCACCGCTGTGTTCACCAGCAACGGCGTCACGCTGTCCAAGAGCGACGGTGGCGTTACCACCGCGGCGATCGGTAGCGTGATCCGCTACACGCTCACGGTCAACTCGCCGCTTGGCACCGTGCGCGATATACGCATCACCGACACGCTGCCAACAGGCATGAGTTATGGCGGCAACGCCGCTTTCAGCGGCAACATCTCGCCGCAACCGTCGGCTTCCACCAACGGGCAGAACGTCGTCTGGACGTTTGGCAATGCCGTGATCACACCGACTGGCTCGGTCACGCTGGCCTTCGACGCGCACATCGACGACAACCTCGGCAACGACACCGGCATGATCCGAACGAATGTCGTCACCTTGACGCACGTCGCCGTCACCGGAACGCTGCGCACGCGCACGGGCAGCGATGGCTTCACCATCGCCGAGCCGCGCATCGCGGCGGCCAAGCGCGTCACACCGAGCAGCGGCGCGCAAGCCGGCGACACGCTGACCTACAGGGTCACTTTGAGCAACACCGGCACCAGCATGGCCTACGAAACCACGTTTACCGACACGCTGCCAGCCGGGCTCGACGGCGCCAGCGTCGTCGCCGCCACACTCGACGGCTCGACCGTCTCGGCGTCGCTCAGCGGCAGCGCGCCCAATCTCAGCTTTGGCGAGTGGGACATCCCGGTCAGCGGCGTCTTGCAGGTCACCTACACCGTGCGGGTGCTCGACAGCTTCGTCCTCGACGGCGCCTACACAAACACGGTCGATGCCGACTGGACGAGTGTCGACGGCATCGACCCGAATGAGCGCGTCTACAACGACACCACAGCCTACTCGGTCGATGGCACGCAGGACACCGCCACCGCAGTGTTCACCAGCAATGGCGTGACGTTCAGCAAGAGTGATGGCGGGGTCACCACCGCCCAGATTGGCAGCATCGTTCGCTACACGCTCACGGTCAACTCGCCGCTTGGCACGCTGCGCGATCTGCGCATCACCGACACGCTGCCTGCTGGCATGAGCTATGCCGGCAACGCCGCACTCAGCAGCAACATCTCGCCGCAGCCTTCGGCCATCACCAGCAGCCAGAATGTCATCTGGACGTTTGGCGACGCAGTCATCTCACCGACGGGCTCGGTCACACTCGCGTTCGACGCGCGCGTGCTTGACACGGCCGGCAACGACAGCGGCAGCTTCAAGACCAACAACGCCACCTTGACGCACGTCGCCGTCACCGGCACCCTGCGCACGCGCACCGACAGCAACAGCCTCACCATCGCCGAGCCGCGCATCACCGCGGCCAAGCGCGTCACGCCACTGAGCGGCGTGCAGGCGGGCGACACGCTGACCTATGTCGTCACGCTCACCAACACCGGCACCAACCCGGCATATGAAACCACCTTCACTGACACGCTGCCCGCCGGGCTCGACGGCGCCAGCGTCGTCGCCGTCACGCTCGACAGCGCGACCGTCGCAGCGTCGCTCAGCGGCAGCGCGCCCAACCTGGGCTTCGGCGAATGGGACATGGCCGTCAACAGTGTGCTGCAGGTCACCTACACCGTGCGCGTGCTGGACGGGTTGGTCATTGATGGCACCTACACAAACACGGTCGACGCCGACTGGACCAGCGTCGATGGCGTCGATGTCAACGAACGCATCTACAACGACACGACGGCCTACTCGGTCGACGGCTCGCAGGACACCGCTACCGCGGTGTTCACCAGCAACGGCGTGACGTTCTCCAAGAGCGACGGCGGCGTGATCGCAGCCGGCATCGGCAGCGTCGTTCGCTACACGCTTACGGTCAACTCGCCGCTCGGCACGCTGCGCGATCTTCGCATCACCGACACGCTGCCAACAGGCATAAGCTATGCCGGCAACGTCGCGTTCAGCGGCAACATCGCGCCGCAGTCATCGCCCTCCGCCGTTGGTCAGGACGTAATCTGGACCTTCGGCGACGCGATGATCACGCCGACGGGCTCGGTCGTCATCGCCTTTGACGCGGTGATCGAGGATGTAACCGGCAACAGCAGCGGCGGCCTCAAGACCAACAACGCCACGCTGACGCACGTCGCTGTAACAGGCACGCTGCGCACGCGCACCGACAACGACAGTTTGTCGCTTATCGAGCCCGCCCTGGTGATCAGCAAGCGCGTGCAAACGCCCGACGCGCTGATCGGCAATGGCGACCTGCTCACCTACACGCTGCTGCTGACCAACACCGGCAATGCCCCCGCATACAACGTGCGCATCACCGACTCGCTGCCGGTTAGCATCACCTACTTCAGCACAGAACAGCTCTCGGTCACCAACAGCGCGGTGACAACCGACAGCAATGCCGCGTTCGACCAAAACCTGGTCTGGGATGTGTCGTCGCTCAATGCAGGCGGTTCAATCACCGTGGTCTATCGCGCGCTGGTGCTGGGCGGCGTGCCCTACAACACCGTGTTGACCAACACCGCGGCCGCGCTCTTCGCCAGCGCGCCGGGCATCACGCCCACGCGCCACTACACCACACCGGTGGTGAATGCCAACGTTCGTTCGGCTTCACCGCAGCTGCAGATGGTCAAGACCTCACCGCTCAGTTCGGTTGCGCCCGCTGGTTTGCTGACCTACACCATCCTGTTCACCAACACCGGCATCGTCGACGCTGTGGGCGTCGTGATTACCGACCGCGTGCCGTTGAGCACGTCGTTTGTGTCGGCCGATTCAGGCGGAACAGAATCCGGCGGCATCGTGACCTGGACGATCCCAAGCTTCTCGCCGGGCGCGCCCGGCTCGCTGCAGATGGTCGTGCGCGTGGCGCCGACGCTGCTCAATGACACCAACATCGTCAACACCGCCTACATCACCAGCACCGACGGCGGCGTCATCACGCCAACGTCCACGCTGACAACACCGGTCGTCAGCGCGCACGCGCTCGACATCGAGAAAACCGTATCGCCGGTCACGGCGGCGCCGGGCGACATCGTCACCTACACCGTGGTCTACACGGTGAGCGGCGATGAACCCGCGTTCGGCGTCACCATCACCGATGTGCTGCCCAGCGGCGTCACGTTTGTGGCGGGCAACCCGGCGCCGAGCAGCGAGATCGGCCAGACCACTATCTGGGCGGTGGGCGCGTTCAGCCCGACAGCCAGCACTCCGGTGACCGGATCGATCGTGTTCAGCGCGCAGCTGACCTCGACGCCGACGCTCAGCGGCACAAGCTATGTCAACACCATCGACATCCGCGATAGCGCCGGCATCACCGACACCGACACAGCGCGGGTCACCGTCGACAGCAGCCATGCGCTGGCAATCAGCAAGTGGACCGAACATATCATCGCAACCGCCGGCACGCAGGTGACTTACACAGTGGCCTACACGGTCACAGGCGACGAGCCATCGCTGAACACGACGGTCAGCGACGCGCTGCCGGAGGGCGTGTCGTTTGTCTCAGCAGTTCCCGGCGCGTCGATATCCAGCAGTACAGCCGCCACCTGGTCGCTTGGCACGCTCGTGCCGAACACCAGCGGCGTGATCACCGTGGTCGGCCTGCTGGCATCGGACATTGCGCCCGGCACTGTGCTGACCAACACTGCGGCCATCACGGAGGCGCAGGGTCTCAGTGCCACAGCCGCGGCCACAAACTCCGTGATTGTGCTCTCCGATCCGACCGTCCTCAAGTTAGGCGTGCCCGATCCGGTCGTCTCCGGCGGCATCGTCACCTACACGCTGGTGTTCACCAACAACGGCCCGTCGGACGCGCAAAATGTGGTCTTGACCGACACACTGCCTTCCGATGTGAGCTGGAATAACGGCTTCACCGCCAATGTCCCGGCCACGCGCACCTCCGCCTCGCCGTTGGCATGGTCGTTGGGCACGCTGCGCGCCGGCGACTTCGGCCGCATCGTGTTCACCGGCACCGTGAGCAACGCCGCCGACTACAGCATCACCAACACGGTGGTCGTCACCACCAGCACGCCGGACAGCAACGGCGACAACAACACGTCAAGCGTGACGCTGGGCGTCAACTACGCCGATGTCTACGTATTCAAGAGCGTCGAGCCCGCTGCGCCAGTGCGGCCGGGTGACACCATTACCTGGACGCTGCGCTATGGCAACGAAGGTCAGGCCGCAGCGCGCAATGTGTCGATCAGCGACACGCTGCCCGCCGGCATCACCTGGGGCGGCGAATACACATCGACCGACACGCCGCTGCTCAGCGCCGCCGCGCCACAGCTGACGTGGGATTTCGGCGCGCTGGCCGTGGGCGCGAGCGGCGAAATTGTGTTCACCGCCACGGTGGATTCGGCCGTCACCGCCAGCATCATCTTCACCAACCATGTTCGCATCGACACGACGACGCCGCAGACCGACACGCTCGACGACACGTCGCGCGCGACGGCCGGCAAGCTCGACTTGATCGTCAGCAAGGTCACGCCGCTGCCGGTGGTCGACATCTACGACGCGGTCAGCTACACGCTGATCATCACCAACGTCGGCGGCGTGCCGATCACAACGATGCCGATCAGCGACACCTACGACCCGGCGGTGCTCGCATTCGTCTCGGCCTCGCCGGCTGAAAGCTTCGCCATGCCAGGCTTTCTGGAATGGATCACGCTGACGCCGCTCGGGCCGGGCGAAAGCATCAGCATCGTGGTCAACTTCCGGGCGCTTACCAGCACGTTTGGCGGCATTACGACCAACACCGTTGCCGTCATCGGCTCAAGCGACGGGGTGACCCTGCCCATGCGCGCGGCCGACGCCGCGGTGCGCGTGGTCGCGCCCACCCTGGATGCGATCAAGCTCAGCCCGGGCAACGCCCAGGCCGGCGCGGTGCTGACATACACGATTCTCATCCCCAACAGCGGCGACGGCGCGGCGACCAACGTGAGTGTGCTCGATAGCGCGATGCTCGCCGGCGCGGGTCTGGGCACCGTGCAGCTTGTCTCGCCGTCGCTCACCATCGCGGCGGGCGCGACGGCCACGCTGAGCTATCCGTTGAACGTGCCGGTGCCGGTGACCAACGGCGTGCAGCTCGTCAACACCATCAGCGTGACCGCGACCGAGTCGATCACGCCGCTGATCAGCATCGTCACCGACACAGTGGCTTCGACGCACACGCTGGCCCTGTCGAAGGCGGCGGCGCCGGCCACGGCGCGGCCGGGCGAGTTGATCACTTACACGATCCACTACACGCTTGCCGGCAACGAGCCGGTGACTCAGGTGCTCGTCGGCGATGCGCTGCCGCCCTTCGTGACCTATGTGTCATCCAGCCCGGCCGGCAACTACAACGCGTTGATCCGCGCGGTCGACTGGACTGTCAAAAATCCGCTCGTCTACGCCAGTGGCGTCACGCAACACAGCGGCGCCTTTGAGGTCGTGGTGCGCGCCGACCTGCCGCTCACCAACGGCTTGCAGTTGGTCAACACCGCCATCGCGACCGACAGCGGCGGGCTGACCGCGACCGGCAGTGCCACGGTCACCATCGTGAGCGGCAGCGTGTTGCGCCTAGACAAGAGCGTGGCGCAAACCGTGACGCAGCCGGGCGGCTTGCTCACTTACACGCTGGCCTACACCATCACCGGCGATCAACTTCTGCACGGCGCGGCGATCACCGATGTTCTCGCGCCGCATCTCAGCTATGTGAGCGCGGTGCCGCCCGGCAACAACAGCGGCGGCATCGTCACCTGGCTCATCGGCGAGGTGCCAACCGACACCGCTGGTACCATCACGCTGATCGCGCGCGTTAACAATGTGCTCGCGCCGACGCTCGACCACATCGACAATGAGGCCACGCTGGGAGAGAGCACCGGCACGATCGTGACCGATTCAGTTCCCGTCGCGCTGGCCACCGATCTGACGCTGCGCAAGGAAGCCGATCCGGTCGTCGTGCCGGCGGGTGGTCTGGTGACCTATACGTTCACCACCGGCAACCTGGGCCCGGTCGACGCGCACGGCGTGGTCGTGCACGATCCGCTGCCAGCGGCGATGACCGGAGTGTCGGCCAGCGCCAACTGCACGCTGACGCCGGCGCTGAACTGCGTGATCGGTGATCTGCTGGTGGGCGCGGAATCGCGGGTCACCGTGACAGTGCGGCTGGCCAGCGGCTACAGCGGCACGCTGATCAACACCGCGCATGTCTCGGCCGCAACGCCGGAGATCGACCTGACCAACAACGATGCCACTGCTCAGGTTGCGACCTCGCTGCCCGGTCTGGCGTTGAGCAAATCGATAAGCCGAGGCGATGGCCGGCCGGTGCACGTGCGCGATGTCGTGGAATACACGCTGATCCTGACCAACACCGGCAACTTGGACGCGCTTGATCTTGCGCTGACAGATCTGGTGCCGACGGGCACAGTGTATGTCAACGATTCAGCGTCGCCGGCGGCAGAACTGGTCAACCGCACGCTGATGTGGCGCATCGCGCGTCTGGCGCCGGGAGAGACGTTCACCGCACGGTTTCAGATCATGGTCGATTCGGTGTCGGTCGGGTTGGTGCTGCGCAATACCGCGCATGTGTCCACCGGCGATGTCAATGTCATCAGCAGCAACACGGTGATCAATCCGTATCAGCCGACGGCGATCACGCTCGACCGCTTCGAAGCCACGCGCACTGGAGGCACGGTCGTCGATATACGCTTTGACACGTCGCTGGAGCAAAACAGCAGCGGGTTCTACATCGTCCGCGCGAGCACAAGCGACCGGCAAAGCGCCACACGCGTGAGCGAGTTCATCCAGTCGCGCGGCCTCGGCGGCGGCGCAAGCTATAGCTGGACGGACACCAGCGCGCCAGCCAACGGTGAGGTGTTTTACTGGCTGGAGGAAATTGAAACCGGCGGCGCGTCGATGTTCTACGGCCCGGTGCTGGCGACCACGCCACGCGGCCCGCAAAACTGGCGCGTGTTCATGCCGATCGTGCAAAAGTAACACGTCCTTTCAGCGAAACAGATGGGCTCCACCTCAAGGTGGAGCCCAACTCTTTTCACCGCGCCAGCACCTCATCGTAAAGCGCGCGTGTTTCGCGGGCGGCGCTCTGCCAGCTGAACTTCGCCGCCTGCGCCGGGCCCCGCGCGCGCAGCCCGCGCACAAAATCGGAATCGGTCAGTGCGCGCTCAAGCGTGTCGGCCCAGGCCGTCACATCGCCAGGCGGCAGCGACACCGCCGCATTGCCCACGATCTCCGGCAACGAAGCAGCATTCGAACTGGCGACCGCCGCGCCGCATGCCAGCGCTTCCAATGGCGGGAAGCCAAACCCTTCATACATCGAGGGCATCGCAAAAATTGTCGCCAGCGAGTACAGCGCGGGCAGATGCGCTTCGTCAACCGAGCCGATAAACCGAACGCGCCCGGTCAACCCGTTTTCGTGCACAGCGCGAAACGTCTCTTCGAACAGCCAGCCCTGGCGGCCGGCAATGATCAGCTGCGTGTCGTCGTTGTCACGGCGGCGGCGCATTTCGGCGAAGGCTTTGATCAACGTGAGATAGTTCTTGCGCGGCTCGATTGTGCCCAGCGCGAAAACAAACCGCTCGGGCAAGCTGTAGTGATCGCGCACGATCTGCAGTGCCTTGACATCCACAATGCGCTTGAAGCGCGGATGCACGCCCTCATAGATCACGCGCAACTTGCTCTCGGGAAGGTGGTATTCGCGCATCGCATCGCGCTTGGTGTGCTCGCTGACACAAATAATCGCATCGGCGCGGCGCAAAAACAGCGGCATGGCCAGATTGAGAAAGAGCCGATTGCGCGGAAGATGATAGGCTGGAAAGAATTTGAAGATCAGGTCGTGCAACGTAAACACCGAACGCGCGCGTTTGAAACGCGGCAGCAGATGCTCTGTCGCATGAAACAATGTCGGCGCTCCGGCCGGGCTATCTGCTGAAACGAGCAAGCCATCCTGGGCAATGTTCAGCATCTGGGCCAGCAACGCGCGCAACCGCCACGGATAGGGGCGCTGCACGGTCGTCAGGCGCGGCAGCGATTCCATCAAGCGGCTTGGCTTGGCATTGGCGGCGTCGTGATAGAGCACGCCATACCCGCTTCGCTGCGGCGGCACTTCGGGTTTGGCATAGACCAGCGCGCCGATCAACTCTTCGGCATAGCGGCCAAGTCCAGCCTTATGGTGCACAGCGGGCGACGCATCGATTACGATCATCGCGGCCAGTGTAAACCAGACACACCGCCATTTTGGCTGGTCGCAAGGGGGCGCATGGCTGCGCGAAACCGCCCGCCACTGGCACCGAGTTTGGCCGACAGCGATGCATTATTTCCAGGACAGGCTGTCGCCAGCCGTGCGCCCGCATGCATCATCCGCCCAATCGGCGCGCAAAGCGTCCCAGATGCAGGCAAGTGTGTCTCACGACGCCTTACGCGCCCAGTCATCGGGCCAGGGAGATGCAATCGGCCCGTTGCGGGTTCGGTGCGCGTTCAGCGACCCATGCTTGCCTTGCTCAGGCTCAGCCGCACACGAGAGACATTCTCGGCGACGTACGGTATGCGCCGCTCCCGTTCCAACGGGTTGCCTTCTTTGTCCCAAGCCTCATAGCGAATGTCACCCAGCACATCGTTCGGAATGAGCCAGCTTGTAAATCTATGCCAAAGGATCGCGCGCACAGACGGGTCGCTTTTCATGTTCATGTCGTAGTTCTCCTCGGCTGTCCTGCCGCTTTCAGTTTAGAAAACAGCCTGCGCGCGTTCAACGCCAAATCTCTCCGATTCCCCGCGAAACCTGTCACCCAAACGCCAAGGTGTCTATACTGGCTGCATATGTCCGCTCGCATCGCCTGGATCGCGTGCACGGTGTTGCTGGTTGCGTGCGGCAGTGCCGACGCGTCACCCACACCAACGGCACCGACGATTCTTTTCTCGGCTTCGCCAACCGTTGACGCAGGCGGCGCTCCGGCAACGATCGCGCCGACAGCTTCTCCCACTGCCGTGGCCGCCGGCACGGCCCGCCCGACTGAGGCCGCTGCGACTTCTGCGCCGTCCGCGCCTGCGGCCAATCCGGCAACCCAGCCGCTGGCAACCGCCACTACCGCTGCGCCCCCCACCCGTTCCGCGCAAGGCACACGGGCCGCCGCAACACCGCAAGCGGTCAAAGCCACGCCGACCGCCTGCCCACCTCCGCAAGCCAATGAACCGGTGAGCGCGCGGCCGGAGATCTGCGTGCGCCGGCTTTTGACCCTTGGCAATGGCTATGTTCGCCTTCGGCATGATGCACGCAGCGGCGTACTCTACGCGCTGCATGGCAATGGCGAGCTGTATCGCATTAGCATCGACGCCAGCGGCACGGCATCGTCACAACCGGCATTCAGCGCAGCCGACATCGGCGCCGGCTCAAGCACGCTGGGCATGGCCGTGGGCCCTGACGGCGCGCTCTATCTGGTGGGCAACACCACGCGCGATGCCGAAGGCATGTGCACCGTGCGCAAATACGCCAACGGCGCCTGGACGACGCTGGCGTCGATCGATTGGTATCCGCTGGGCGGCACGCAGTACGATCATCGCTGCAACGGCATCGTCGTTTCGCCAGACAACCGTTTTGTCTACTTCAACAACGGATCGCGCACCGAGCACGGCGAAATTTCGGACAACAACGGCGCGGCGCCGGGCTTGCGCGAAATCGCGCTGACCAGCGCGGTGTTCCGCGTGCCGGCCAATGGCGCGAACATCCTGCTCACAAACGACGAAGCTGCGGGCTATCTGTTTGCCGACGGGCTGCGCAACGCCTTCGATCTGGCCTTTGCGCCGGACGGGCGGCTGTATGGCGTTGAGAACGGCCCGGACGCCGATTTCCCGGACGAGCTTAACGAGCTGCGCGAAGGCGCGCACTATGGCTTCCCCTGGCGCTTTGGCGTGCAGAACAACCCGTCGCGCTTTGCGGGCTATGATCCGGCAAAGGATCGCCGCCTAAGCCCGGATTTCGTCGCCTTCCAACGCGGCATGTATCAATACGATCCGACATTCCCGCCGCCGCCCGCGGCGTTTGTCGATCCGGTCGTCAACTCCGGTCCGGACGCCAATCAGTTTCGCAACGACGATGGCAGCGTGCAGACCGGCCCGAGCAGCACCTTCACCGCCCATCGCTCGCCGCTCGGGCTGACCTTCGATTTGGCCAGCGCTTTGTCCGGCCCGTACAAAGGCGCGGGATTTGTCGTCAGCTGGGGCAGCGCCGGCGGCACGCTGAGCGATCGCGGCGAAGACCTACTGCTGCTGCGTTTTGCCGGTCCGCAGCAGCTCAGCGCCAGCGTGCTGGTCCGCGGGTTTCATCGCCCGATCGACGCCACGCTTGCCGGCAAAAAACTGTTCGTTCTCGATTACGATGGCGGGGCAATCTGGGAGATTGCATTTCCATGAACGAACTCAATACGCACGCGCAGTGGCTCATGCAGCCAGGCCTGATCGACATGCACTTCGATCTGCCGATGGATCTTTATGAAAAGCGAGGCCGAACGGGCATCCTGGCTGCCGACTACTGGAACGACATCGCGCGCGGACGCATCGGCGTCATCGGCGTGGCGCTGTATGTCGAAGACAAATACATGCCCGAGCAGGCGCTGCGCGTGGCGCTCGGCCAGATCGCGCGGCTTCGCGACGAAGTGGCCGCCGACGATCGCTTTGCGCTCTGCCGCAGCGCCGCAGAAATTGCAGACGCGCGCGCCGCTGGCCAGGTGGCGCTGGTCATCACCATGGAAGGCGTCGAACCCTTCGGCTCCGACCTGGACATGCTACGAATCTTCCACGACCTCGGCGTGCGCAGCATCGGGCTCACGCACGCGCGCCGCAACATGGCCGCCGATGGCGGCGTCTTCGCGCCCTCCGGGTCTTCAAAGCAAGGCCTGACCGGATTTGGCCGCGACGTGATTGCGCAATGCGAATCGCTCGGCATCCTGATCGATCTGGCTCACCTCAACCCGGCCGGCGTCGATGACGTGCTGGCAATGACGCGCAAGCCGCTGATCGTCTCGCACACCAACGCCCGCAAATACTGCGACATTGAGCGCAATATCACCGACGCCCATGCGCGCGCGGTGGTGCAGGGCGGCGGCGTGCTCGGCATGAACGCGGTGCTGGTCAGCCGCGCCAAGGCCGACACAACGCTGGATCGCTATATCGATCACATCGAGCACTTTGTGGCGCTGTGCGGCATCGACGCTGTGGGCATCGGTTTCGACTTTTTCGAGTTCATCTATGATCACCTGCCCGAAGCAGACAAGCGCATGCTCGACCGGCTGGGCGGTGTGCACTTTATTCCCGATCTTACCCATCATGGCCACGCCGAAAACCTTGTTGTCAAGCTCATCCAGCGCGGCTTTGACGACGCGTCCATCGAAAAGATTCTGTATAAAAATTGGCTGAGGCTGCTCCGCACCCTATGATCTGCAACGCAACCGCGCTTTTGCGGCGCATCCGCGATATTCACGCCCACATCCGCGACGAAGTCGTGCGTGAAACCGAGAGCACCGCCATCGAGACCTTGTCCACGGCCGTGGGCGAGGATGCGGGCGACACCATCTTCGCCATCGACCGCGTCTCTGAAGAGGCGCTTTTGGCGAAATTCGGCGAGCTTTCGCGCGAATGGCCACTCGTGTTAATCGCCGAAGGCTTAGGCACGACTGGACGCACGGTGCTTCCAGAAGGAACCGCCGAGAGTGACGCCGAGCTGGTTGTCATCGTCGATCCGATCGATGGCACGCGCGGCCTGATGTACCAAAAGCGCTCCGCCTGGATTTTGACCGGCGTTGCGCCCAACCCGCGCACTCGCCCCGCCCGCCTCTCGGATATCGAAATCGCCGTCCAAACCGAAATCCCGCTGGTCAAGCAGCACCTGTGCGACAGCTTTTGGGCGATCAAAGGCGATGCGGTTGAGGGCGAACGCACCAACCGGCTGAACGGCGCGCGGCAGCCGCTGCAACCACGCCCATCGCAATCGCGCACGATTCTGCAGGGCTTCGGCAATATCTCGCGCTTCTTCCCGGGCACACGGGCGTTGCTTGCCAGCATCGACGATGCGCTGGTCGAGCGCATCCTGGGCAAGCTGCCGCCCAATCGTACCGTGGCGTTTGAAGACCAATACATCTCGTCGGGCGGCCAGTTCTACGAGCTGCTCATGGGCCACGACCGTTGGCTGGCCGATTTGCGCCCGCTGGTATGGACGCAGCGCGGCGAGCGCGGCTTGTGCTGCCACCCCTATGACGTGTGCACCGAGCTGATCGCGCGCATGGTCGGCATACCCGTGCTCGGCGTCGACGGCAACACCATCGACGCGCCGCTTGATGTCGACACCGATGTGCACTGGATGGCGTTTGCCAACGCGCACCTGCGCGCCCAGGTGCTGCCTGTGCTGATGACGCTGTTGCGCGAACATGATCTGATCCCAAATCCATGAACCTCGACGAATACCTGTTCTTCACCCGCGCCTTTCGCGCCGATGCCGGCAATGTCGCCTCGGTCATCCCAACCTCGCATTTCGCCGCGCGAGCCATGGCGGCCGAATGCGCCCGCGACCCGCGCGAAAAGCATATTCTTGAAGCCGGGCCGGGAACCGGCGCAGTGACCGTCGAACTGGTGCGCGCGCTTGGCCCGCGCGACCGCTTGACGCTGGTCGAGCTCAACCCCGCTCTGGCGCGCTATCTGCGCGAGCGCTTCGAGAACGACCCTGACTTCTCGCGCGCGCGCGATCAAGTCGAGATTCTGGAAATGGATGTGACTCGGCTGGATGGCGCCGGCCGTTTTGATTACATTGTGTCCGCCATTCCCTTCAGCAATCTGCCGCCCGAAATCGTCGGCGCCATTTTGCTGCGCTATCGCTCGCTGCTCAAACCCGGCGGCGTGCTGAGCTTTATCGAATACGCCTATTGCCGCGCCGCCCGCCGTCTGGGCGCTACGCTGCTGGGGCGCGACGACACCCGCGCAGCGGCCGAGGCTGTCGAACGGCTGGTCGTCTCGCAGGCCGAAGCCTATGAGTTCCGGCGCGACACCGTGTTGCGCAACGTCCCGCCGGCCTGGGTGCGGCACTGGCGCTTCGATCCCGCGACTGCCGCCGCGGCGGACAGCCTGCTGCCGCGCGAGCATGCCCAACGCGCTACGTTCGGCGCGCTTTCTTTTGACACCGATGCCGCACCGGCATTGGCGGGTCTGGGCGCGCTGGCCTGGATGCTGCGCAAACGCGCGCCGGGCGTGGCGCTGATGGCCGCCGCCGCGGCTGCCGGCACAGCGTGGATGCTGCGCGATCCGCGCCGCTCGGTGCTGGCCGATGCCGATCTCGTCTGCAGCGCCTGCGATGGCGCCGTGGCCGCCGTGGACACAGTGAGCGATGAGGTGCTGGGGGCAAGCGAATGGCTGCGCATCACGGTCGAACGCGGGGCGGCCGACGTTCGCATCGACCGCGCGCCCGCGGCGGGACTGGTGGCGGATGTGATTCATGCGCCGGGCAACGCGGTGTATACCGTTATCACAGAATCGGATGGCTCCCGTCTGGCGGTGGCGCAGTGTGGCCATGCGCGGCTGGGCAGCGCCGAAAGCAGCGTGGTCAACCGCTGCCGGGTGGGCGACGCGCTGGCGCGCGGCGAAAAGATCGGGCTGAATCGATTTGGACCGCGCACACAAGTATTTTTGTCGGCCGAACGGTATGCCTCGGTGGTGCGCGTCGGCGATCAGCTGCGCGCGGCGGAAACGCCCATTGCGCGACGGCGTTGAACAAGTAGAACATCTGTGCTATAGTGCTCGCATGGCTCATCAGACCGTCTCGCGGCTGGATGATGCGCTGGTCGAGTTTTCCAGCCACCTCGACAAGCGTCCAATCGCAGACAACACCCGCAAGGCATTCTGGGGCGACGTCAACTTGTTCGCCCGCTTTCTGATGCCCGCGCAAGACGCCGAGGCGCCAGCGTTGAGCTCGATCAAAGGCGACCACATACGCGATTTTCTGGCCCACGAAGAAAAGCGTCAAAACGCCAACAGCCCCAAGTCGCTCGAACGGCGTCTGACCTCGCTCAAAGTCTTCTTTCGTTTCCTGCGCGAGCGCGGCTATGTGACGCTGGACCCGGCGGACAGCGTGCCCTATCGCCCGACGGTCGATCCGCTGCCCGACTATCTGACCGACGCGCAGGCCGAGGTGCTTCTGCAAGCCGCGCGCGAACACGCCGCCGGCGAAAAGCTGGACACGCGTCCCCTCGCGATCATCGCGCTGGTCCTGGAAACCGGCATCAAAAAGGCCGAATGCCTGGCGCTCACGCGCGAGGATATCGATCGCGGCGCGCGCACGGTGGCGGTGCGCTATGACAAAAAGCACCTGAAATTCAAGGAGCGCGAGCTGCCCATCAGCGCCGATTGCCTGTCCATGCTCGATGCGCATATTGAGCGCTACGCCGTGCAAGGGAAACTGTTCGACTGCACCGGGCGCAACATCGAATACATCTTCAACGGCAAGATCGCGCCCAAAGCCGGGTTAAGCGCCCTCACGTTTGAGATGCTTCGATGGACCTGCGCGCTGCGCGATTACAAAGCCGGCACGATGGACGACGAGCGCCTGCAGTTCAAGTTTGGTCTCTCGCCCATCGGCTGGATCGAAATGTCGGGCAAGCTCGAGCGCATCGTGCAGATGGTTGCGGCGTAGTTTGCGGCGCAACCTGGAGGGTGACCGGACCCTGCCCGCTCGTACAATCAACATGTGACCAACAGCGCATCTCCGCCAAAATCCACGCCCATCCGAATGCTGCGCGATGCAGGTTTGATCGGCGCAGGCGCAGTGCTGCAGGCGTTGTCAGTTGTTGTGTTTCTCAACCCGGCCGACCTGGCCGCGGGCGGCGTGAGCGGCCTGGCTCTCATCCTCAGCCGCGTCTCCCCTGTGCCGGTCTCGATGGGCCTGGTGACGCTGCTGCTCAACCTGCCGCTCTTTGCGCTGGGATTGCGCTATCTGGGCGGCTGGCGCTTCCTGGCGCGCACGATTGTCACCACCGTGCTGTACACCCTGCTGATCGCGCTGTTCGAACGGCTTGGCGTGCGGCCCATCACCACTGACATCATCCTGAACACGCTGTTTGGATCGGTTATGGGCGGCATCGGCATGGGGCTGGTGTTTCTGGCGCGCGCCACCACCGGCGGCACAGACATACTTGCCCTGCTGCTTGTCCGATTTCGCATCGTGCCGCTCTCGCAAAGCTACCTGTTGACTGACGCCTTGGTCATCGCCCTGGCCGGCGCAGTGTTCGGCTGGGAAAAGGCGCTGTATGCCCTGATCGTCGTCTACGTCACCGGTTTGGCCGCCGAAGCTGTGTCCGAAGGCGCGCATGTCAGCCGCATGGCCATCATCGTGTGCGAAGCGCCGGACGAAGTGGCCAATGCCATCATGAGCCAGATGGGGCGCGGTCTGACGCGCTGGAACGGGCGCGGCGGCTACACCAACCAGGAACGCCCCATTTTGTTCGTGGTCATCAGCCGCGCCGAAACCGCCATGCTCAAATCGATTGTCGCCGCGTCCGATCCAAACGCCTTTGTGGTGATCGGGCAGGCGCAGGAAGTCTATGGCGAAGGCTTCAGGCAGTTTGAACGGCGTTAGCGCGCAACAGCCGGCGCAGTCGAATGCGACCGGCCCCGCCCACACGACCGCTGAGATCCGCCCAGGCGCCCCGCCACTGCGACAGGCGCTCGCGCTCATGCGCGCGGTCGAGCAAGCGCGCAATTCGGGAATAAATGCCTTCGTCAAAGCCGCTGCTGAGCGGATCGGCCAGCCCGTCGCTGTTCGCCAGCAAGCAATTTGCCAGCTCCTGCCTCACGCCATCGGGCGGTTGCGCCATCGACAAGCACAGGCAGCGCGCGGTGACAAGCGCCATATACGCCTCACGATCGCCGCACGCCGCAGCCAGCGGCAGCAGCTGACGCGAAAGATTCATGGCGCTGAGCGTGTCGCCCGCGCCCAAATAGCACTCGAGCAGCTTGACGCCGGCCATCAGGCAGGCCAGCGCATCGTTGGCGGCTATGGCCATCCATATCGCCGACTGCAGATGGCGTTCGGCGATCGACCATTTCCCGGCATCGCGCCATTCAATCGCGCGAATCACGGTGTTGTTGATGCTTGACACGAATTCGGCGGCGTCGTTTGAGCGGCGCGTCGGCTGCAATGAGCTGAACGGGTTGGGGCTAGCCGGCCAGCCGTCAATGACCGCGCCGGGCCGCTGCGGCACATCGGGCGCCGGGCTTGATGCGCCGGCGGCAGGCGGTTGAAATCGGCGCAGCGAAAATACCTGTGAGAGGGATGAGGTGTGTGCCATGTTTGCCTTGTCGCTTGTCGCAGTTGACGATGTCCCCACACATCGCGCTGCACGCTCGGTCAACTATGTCAAATTCGCAGACAACCAATATGGATTTCTCCGAAGAATCTCTAAATGAATAGTCGAGCATGACAAGAATGTCCGCCATAACCCAGGGGCGGAATCGTTAGAAAGTCTGATACGCCTATCGAAATCTAAGTAAAATCTTCCATTTGTTGCATCGCCGCAGTTCAATTGCACGGCATCCGC
>JANMNW010000100.1:0-2095 GCA_031368515.1 Chloroflexota bacterium | reverse complement strand
TCTTCAATTGACATAGAAATAACTCTCCCAATCTTGCAGCTAATGGAGTGAGGACCCACTGTACTGGTGGCTATTTGTTCAATCCAGGCGCGTCGGATCTCATAATCATTGTCCAAATCTCTCAGCAACTTTGGGCGATTGTGCGGTGGGCGACGGATAATATCAAATAGCCAGCGCAACCGGCCATGGCGTGCGCGGATCACGCGCCGCGAAGTAAACGGTCAACGCGTGTTGCTTGAGTTGGCGGGCACGGGTTTTGAGCGAGGCAAACACCTTGCACAGTTTACCGTCGCTGGCGAGTCGCTAATCTATAGATGTTGGGTTCCTGACTACGCGTGTTCCTCAAGCAGTTATTTCGGCCACTCAGGCCAGATCGCTCCGGCACGCATAGATACGCGCGCGCATCTGCAGCCGTTCACTGTCAATCAGGCCCTCCAGAACGCAGAACGTCGCGTTGAGCCAGCGATACGTCTCTGCTTCGGCTTCAAAGGTAACACTGAGTAACTGTTTGCCTTGCCCCTGCTCGAAGATCGTCCGGCCTTGAAGGGTAAACATGACGATTGCGTTGTCGTGCGTCACGATGACCCCGTGCGCGTCAGGCAGCATTACGCCATCACTTCGCCGATGCGGATGGTTCACCCAACGCAATGATCCTTGGATCCGGGAACCGGTCACAGTCCCATCGCCTTCGCCATACCCAGTTCCTTCGGCACCTCCGTAGGGGAGCACTAGCAGAAATTTGTCAGCGTAGAGCGGCTCGGCGCGATAAACCAATTCCATATCACAGATGTAATCAAGCTGCATCTTTCCACCTCAGCATGGGTACCAGTTTAGCGGCGGCTCGAACCCGGACCACCGCAACGATGTGATCGAAGCTGAAAGGTCGCTTGACCTCCCGGATTTGCGCTATCCGTCCAAGCTCGGTGTTGCCCAGGCATCACGAGTAATTGTGGCGCGGGCCGTCATTTCGCTGAGGCTGGGTAAAGGCCGAGACATTGTAGTGGCTACGATTGTCATCCGGGCCGAAAAACGGGCATCTTCGACAGCTGGTACCCATAGTGTAATGGACACGCTTTGTAATCGTGTCCAGCACAGATCGCGGTCTTAGCCGCGCGCCATCATGGCGATTTCTTCGGCAAAGTGACCTGGTGGCCAGGTTGCGCTGCGCCCACCGCAGGCTGCGCACGAAACAGTCTCCCACTCACCAGCAGCCAGAGGGCAAGCGCGCCGGCACCCAGTCCAGCCAGCACACTTAACATCAGCGCCACCAGCACCCCGCCGGTAACAGACCACCCGGCGCGCACCAGCAGAGCGGTCAACCAAGCAGTCACTACGCCGATGGTCGCCAGCCACAACACGCCTAGCGCGATCAGCAGATAAACCGCCCGAACCTCGAACGGCGGCGGCGGCACCGCAAGTTCGCCCGGATCGATGTCGACGGGCGCCTCCGGAAAGGGCAGAGATGGCGCCGAGGGCTGCACCGCCCGCCGCTCGAGCAAGCCCGCGGCCATCGTGCGGACATAGTGATCGCAGCGCGCATAGCCCAGGTTGATCAACTGCCTTGCTAGACCTGGGCTAATCGGTGCTAGGCGCGTGGGCACGCGCGCCAGGCGTGCCGCCATATTCGGATGCACTCGTATCGAAGGCGGGTCGACCGGCGCCGCCAACATCGCCACCAGCGCCGCCCCGTCCTGGCGTGACTCATAATCGTTCACCCGGCCGCTGGCTGGGTCGGGCGGGCTTAGCTCCTCGCGCATAGTGCTGTCATCCATTGGCCAGTAGGCGATCTGGCGTGCTGCGCTGCGCTCGGTCTGAGGCAATACCACCAAGGTGCGCAACACTTGCCAAGCGCGAACGCCCGTCGACTACATTGAACACCCGCGGCAGCTGCGCCGGAATGAACAGCGGCCCGAGACGAAATCCCACGCGGCTCTCGTGGTCGAATGTGCCGCCAGCATCGCTGATCAGCACGTTGTCATAGGCCTTGACCGAGTCCAGACCGAGGTTGTCGTGCACACCGCCGTCGACCAGCGAATGGGTTTCGACCGAGCCGTCCGGTAAACGCAGATCGACATGCAGCGGCGACAGCACCGGT
>JANMNW010000098.1:0-6810 GCA_031368515.1 Chloroflexota bacterium | reverse complement strand
GCTGCGCGGCTTTGGCAACTGGGTGTCGCACGAATCGCGCGCCTATGCCGATACAGGCCCCGTCTTGGAACGCGCGTGGGCTGAGCGCGCCGGGCTGGGCTTTATTGGCAAGAACACCTGCTTGATCAACCCCGATCTCGGTTCGTTTGTGTTCCTGGGCGCGGTTTTTGTGGCCGCCGATCTGCAAGAAGACGATCCTCCTGCGCAGGCGTCCCGCAAGCGCGCCGCCTGCGGTTGCGGCGGCTGCACCCGCTGTCTGACCGCCTGTCCGACACGGGCGTTTCCACGCCCAGGCGTGCTCGACGCCCGCCGCTGCATTTCGTATCTCACAATCGAGCAAAAAGGCGCCATTCCCGATGACCTGCGGCCATTGCTGGGCAACTGGGTGTTTGGTTGCGATATTTGCCAGGACGTGTGCCCCTATGTGCGTCAATACTCGCGCCCGTCGGCCGGATTGTTTGCCCAGCGCTTTCGTCCGCTGGACGTGGATCGGGCCGCGCCGCCGTTGCGCGAGCTGTTGTCTTTGGATGAAGAGGCGTTTCACGCCCGCTTTGGTCGCACCCCGCTGGCGCGGGCCAAATGGCACGGATTGTTGCGCAACGCCTGTGTTGCGGCCGGCAATTCCGGGCTGGCGGAATTGCTGCCCCTGTTGCACAATTTGGCGTTTGGGGAGAATGCACTGGTGCGCGATCATGCCGTCTGGGCGACGCGTACAATCGAGCGCTCAAGACCGTTTGGCAGTTCGAAAAACTAACTATGAACCTGCAACGACTTTTCCCGGCTGTCGCGTCGGCGCTGCTCGCGCTCGGCGCCATGCCTGCGCCTCGATTGAGCGCGCAAAGCCCGTCGATTGATCTTGCTGGACACTCGCGCACCAGCCGCATCATTGTCAGATTCAGCGCGCCGCACGCGGCGGCTGAAACCAACGGCGTTCCCGCCATGCGCGCCGCCGCCGTCGCGCGTTCGGCCGAGCGGCTGGGCGCCGCCGTTGGCCAAAGCCTGAGTTATGCCAGCGACATCTCAGAGCAGGAGCAAGTGCTGCAACTCGCAGCGCCTGTGGATCTTGCCGAGGCAGAGTCAATTGCCCAGCGGATCGCTGCGCAGCCCGGCGTGGAGTATGCCGTGCCCGATCAGCGACGCCACACCATGTTCACGCCGGACGACAACCTCTGGGCGGAACAGTGGCACTACTTCGCGCCGACCACCGGCGACTATGGCATTGACGTCGAAGCCGCGTGGGACATCATCACAGGATCAACATCGCTTCGAGTTGCGGTCATCGACACCGGAATTCTTCCCGACCATCCCGACTTTGCCGGGCGGCTTCTGCCAGGCTACGACTTCGTCTCGATGGATCCAAGCGACTCCACCTTTACGCGCGATGGCAATGGCCGCGACAGCGATCCGTCGGACCCTGGAACATGGGGGTCCGCGTCAGAGTGTGGACGCACGACCAACAGCAGCTGGCACGGATCGCATGTGGCTGGCACGATGGCCGCCGCTTCAAACAACGCCGCTGGCGTAGCCGGGGTGAACTGGGTATCCAAGGTCGTTCCGGTGCGCGTGCTGGCCAAGTGCGGCTCGGGCTACGATTCGGACATCATCGCAGGCATGCGCTGGGCCGCCGGTTTGTCGGTTCCGGGTATTCCGCTCAATCCCAATCCCGCTCGCGTGATCAATCTGAGCCTGGGCGGCGATGGCCCATGCACAGCTGCCTGGCAATCCGCCGTCAACGAGGTAGTGGCGACTGGGTCGGTTTTGGTGATAGCCGCCGGCAACGAAAATCAAAACGCCAGCAACTCGTCTCCGGGCAATTGCTCAAATGTCATCACAGTGGCAGCCACATCGCGTGCTGGCGACCGTGCGAGCTACAGCAACTTCGGGTCGGCGATTGAAATTGCCGCACCGGGCGGCGGCGCCACAGCGTCCAATGACTGGGTGCTCTCTGTCGACAATGCAGGCACGACCGGGCCGGGCACCCATGCGTATGATTACAAAGTCGGCACCAGTATGGCGGCGCCGCATGTCGCCGGCATTGCGTCGTTAATGCTGTCGTTGCGCCCGGAGCTGACGCCCGCGCGAGTGACGAGCATCCTGCGCAGCACGGCGACGGCCTTCCCGGGCGGCAGCACGTGCAACACCACCAACTGCGGTTCTGGCATTGCCAATGCGCGGCAGGCGCTGGAAGCGGTGCAAGCCTTGCCACCGCTCGACAAGAAGGTCCTGCTGCCGTACACGCGCAAGGGTTCCGGAACGAGCAAAGTCAACAGCCTGGCTGTAAAAAAAAGTCAGTAAGCGCGGCGGACTGCAAGAAGCGCCCGCTCCGCATTCATCTTCCTCTGACACAGGCGCCGGGAGCCCCGACGCCTGGTTCGCAGCTGATCAACGGCGATTTTGAGCTGGGCGCCGCCGGGTGGTCGGCCGGCTCGGCCAATGGGTACAAGGGCATTTACGCGGAGACCGATCCGGAATGGACCGCGGCTTTTCAAAACAACATTTCGGCCAACTCCGGCATCTATGCAATCTGGTTCGCCAGCTGTCAGGGAGTGGATGAATACGCAGTTGTTTCGCAGCACATCGAAATTCCCGCCGATGCGCGCACGCTGAGTTTCTACTCGCTGCCGCTCAGCCGCGAGAGCGCTTCTGCGGGCGGCCAGTGCAACAGCCCGGATCGCGGCACGGTGTTCATTGATGATGCGCAGGTCGATGCGCTGCGCCTGTGCGAGCAGCTGGACAGTGAAGGCAACCCGATGATCCCTGGTTGGTCGCGCCGCAGCATTAATATCACGGCCTACGCCGGCCGCGCGGTAACCGTTCGATTCGTGTTTGAGTCGGACATTGAGTTCGCCAGCAACTGGCTCGTGGATGACGTTGCGCTAAGCGCGGCGCCTTAGGCGATGACGCCGGGTCAGCCGCCAAGCGCGGCGATGGCGCGGTTCAAGCGCAACATGACGGTCTCGCGGCCCATCACAGCGAGCATGCCAAACAGCGGCGGCGTTACAGTCTTGCCGCTGACGGCATTGCGCAGCAGGGAGAACAGCTGAGCGGGCTTGAGGGAGAGCGTGTCGCATTGCGCCCGCAGAGCGGCTTCGATCGATGCTTCGTCAAATGCCGGCAGCGCATTGAGCACGCCGGCTGTTTCGCGCAGCGCGTGCCGGGAAAGATGCTGCTCCATTTTCGGACCAATCAGCATGTCGGCCGGCGGGGTGGGGATGTCGCCAAAGAAAAAATCGACGAAAGCGGCTGCATCGGTCAGCTTTTTCATGCGTTCTTTGAGCAGCGGCATCAGCTTGACCAGTGTGTCGCGCTGGGCGTCGCCCTGCACGATCACGCCCTGCTTCTCCAGAAAAGGCAGCACGCGCTCGGCCAGCTCTGGGTCGGGCAAGCGCTTGATGTGCTGCTCGTTCAGCCAGTCGAGCTTGGCATATTCGAAGACGGCTGGTGATTTGCCCACGCGATCGAGCGAGAAGCGCGCAACAAGCTCGTCCAGCGTGAACACATTTTGCTCATCGCCATCGCCCACCGCCCACCCCAGCATGGCCAGAAAATTCAGCAGGGCTTCTTTCAAATAGCCTTCGTCTCGAAACTCAAAGACGCTTTTGGCGCCGGTTCGCTTGCTCAGCTTCTTGCCATCGTTGCCATTGACGGCGGGCACATGCGCGAAGTGCGGCCATTGCCAGCCAAAGGCGCGGATGATCTGCACATGCAGCGGCGCGCTGGCCAGCCACTCCTGCGCGCGAATAACGTGCGATACGCCTTGCAGGTGGTCGTCGACCATGGCGGCAAGGTGATATGTGGCGAAGCCATCGCTCTTGAGGATGACCGGATCGGATGTCAGATTGGCATTCTCAAACACCACATCGCCGAGAATCAAGTCGTTGATCACGGTCTGACCGCGCCGGTCGATTTTGAAGCGAATGACATGCGGCGAGGCCGGGTCGATGTCGCTGCGCAGCCGTGCGTCGGCCGTAAAGACAAACATGCGCTTTTCGGCGTCGGCCGCTTTGCGCATGGCTTCCAGTTCCTCGGATGTTTCGTTGGCGCGGTAGGCATGGCCCGACGCGACCAGCATTTCGGCGTGTCGCTTGTAGATGTCGAGCCGGTGCGATTGCACAAACGGACCCGGAATGCCGCGAAACTCGCCGTTGTCCATCGCGCCGGGCCAATCTTCGTCCACTTTCATGCGCCTCAACGCGTCATGATCCGGGCCTCCATCAAGATCCAAGCCCAGCCATTGAAAGCTTTCGATGATTTGGCGCGGTGACGCCGGCACATACCGCTCCTGGTCGGTGTCTTCGAGGCGCAAGAAAAATTGCCCGCCATCATGGCGGGCAACGAGCCAGGAAAACAAAGCCGTGCGAAATGCGCCGACATGCAGAAAGCCGGTGGGCGAGGGAGCAAATCGGGTTCGAGTCACTATTCCTTCAACCACACATCGCCGGCGCGTTGATAGCTCACGAGCTCTTCCGGCTTAAAGTACAGGTTGATCTCGCGCTCGGCCGTTTCCGGTTTGTCGCTACCGTGCACGATATTCCGCGAAACATCCAGCCCGAGGTCGGCGCGGATGGTTCCGGGCGCGGCTTCAGGCGGGCGGGTGGCGCCCATGGTCTGGCGCGAGGCTGCAACGGCATTGGGGCCTTCAAGGCAGAGCACCACGACCGGACCGGAAGTCATAAATTTGACAGTGGGCTCGTAAAAGCCTTTGCCTTTGTGTTCGGCGTAATGCTCTTCGGCCAGAGCGCGTGAAATCTGGATCAACTTCATGCCTGCGATGCGCAGGCCGCGCTGTTCAAAACGGGAGATGACCGCGCCGACCAGCGAGCGTTGCACGCCGTCGGGTTTGATGATGATAAGGGTGCGTTCCATGATGAATATGCCTATTGTGCGCCCACTCCAGCCCTGGCTGGAGAGCCAGAAAGCCGCCGGGCGCGATAGCGGCGGCCATCATACCCCGCTGAACTATTCGTCCACGCTCTCTAGCGCGCGTCGATAAGCTTCTAGCGCCGCCGGGATATTGCCTCTGCGCGTGTGCGCTTGACCCAGCACCTCATACAGTCGCTTGGCCGAGGGAAAGCTCAGCGTAGCCGTTTCCAGGTCATCGACCACAGCATCGACCAGCTTGCCTTTTGTCACAAGTTGCTCGTATTTGGCTGAGGCGGTCTCGATGTCGCCTGTGTCAATTGCTGTGCGCGCGGACTGGAGGAGCGCATCCGGCTTGTTTTTGCCGCCGCGCGCTGCATGCGAGCCGGGTGGTTCTGCCGTGGCGGGAGCGAGGGGGGCCGACGCCGTAGTGCCTTGTGGGGCATTGGTGTTTTCGATCGCGCGGCCACGCTCCACGCCGAATACCACGCTGTCGTCGCTGGCTTCGCCCATCACGTCATCATCGTCGTCGTCTTCGGTCTGAGCCCAATCGAGCGGCTCAATGACCACGCCTTCGTCGGTGGTGCGCGGTCCGGTGGCGCGAACGGTGCGGGCCGGCGGCAGCTCATCCGCGCTGTCGATTTCGCTGTCGGAAGGCCCTTGCACATCGTCGAAATTTCCGGTGGCGTCGTCGCCATCGACGCTGGACCAATCCAGCGGCGGCAATTCGAGCGCGGCTGTGGCTTCCCGTTCGTCACGTTCGGCCACTGGCGCGGGTGCACCTTCCTCGACGATGCTGTCGGAAACAAGATCGGCCGTTCCGATCGACTTTTCGGCTTGCGTTTTCGGCGGCGTGGCGTCGATGTCACCGAGGTCGTCAAAGTCGTCATCGCGCACCGCGCTGCCATAGGTCACGATGCTGACTTCGGTGTCTGACTCGTCGATGTTGTCTGACGCTGTCGCGGTGCCTGCGTCCGGCGTCTGCGCTTCCGTCTGTTCAGGCTCGGCTGCCGACGCGCGAGTCGCCGGCAGTGGCGCGGCAGACGTGGATGCGATCAGGCCGTCCACCCAATCAGAGCGTGTGTCGGCGTCTTCGGTGGCCAGATAGCCGGGCACGCCAATCACTGCGGGCACGTCGGTGACGCGCAGCGACGACTGCTCGCCAAGCAGGCCATAGGTCTCGCGATGATCTGGGTCAACGCGCGTCAAAATCGTGGCGTGGTGGCGTTCGGTTGCGGCGTCGCCGCGGCGTCGGGCCAGCGACATCAGCATGGCATGGACGCTCAGGCTGTTTGGGTGCGATGCCAAAATTGTGTCGCACACTTCGGCGGCGACGTGGCGCGCGCCCGCGTGCCAGAGCAATTCCGCCAGCACCACATGCGCGTCTGCGCGGCTGGGCTGTTGCTCAAGCAGGCCTCGCAGCTTGTTGAAGGCGCGGTTGTGCATGCCGGCTTGAAACTGGCCGCGCGCGAGCACAATGCGGCCTGTGGTGGCCTTGAATTCTGCGCGCGTGATCTGGCGCATGCGTTCGGAATCCCACTCATAGTCGAGCGCCTGGCGCGCCGCTTCGCCGGCTTCGAGCGCGCGGCCGGCGGCGCTCAACGAACGGGCATAGCCCGACAGCGCCGCAGCGTCCGAGGGCATGATGTCAAGCACGCGATTGTAGGCTTCGGCGGCGGCTTCGAACTGGCCGGCGGCTTCCAGCGTGCTGGCGCGGGCGCGCCAAACCCGCACGGCTTCGGGATACGCTGCGAGCAGCTCCGCGGTGATGGACAGCGCGCGCGTATGATCATTGCTGCGCAACGCGTCGTGAACGTGTTCGAGTGCGGTGTTGAGCGAAGCCGAGCGATCCATTGGAACCAGCATTTTAACCGCGACTGCCCTGCCTGCGCTGCCGGGGAAAAAGTCTAGACCTGAAAGGTCATGACCTTTCAGGTCTAGACTGAATGC
>JANMNW010000058.1:0-5389 GCA_031368515.1 Chloroflexota bacterium | reverse complement strand
CTTTCACGTATTGCGCAAGCGCCAGCAGTTGCTGCTCGGACAAAAACACCTGCCCGCCGCGCTTTGGCATTTCCTGGCCGCTGAAGTTGCCCATCGCGCCGGCCGCGCGTCCAGCCTTGATAAATTCGACCAGTTCGGCTTCGCTGCGCGGTTGAACAAAATCCGCCCGCAGATTTTTGAGCCCGCCGCCTTGCGCCACGTGACAACCGGCGCAGTGCACCCCAAACAACTGCGCGCCATCCGTGCTGTTTGGCGCCAGCACCGGCGTCGGCGCTGCGTTAAGCACCCCGGCGGATGACGGCTTGTCGCGCGCCACGACGACCGCGCCGCTAACGCCAAAGAGCATGGCGATGCCGATGGCTATTGCCAGCGCAAACACGGCTGGCGGTAGGCCTTCGACTGCATCGGACTGAGCGCTCGGCGCAGCGCGGCGCGATTGGATCAGCGCCGTCGCGGTGGCGCCGATGATGATGACAAACGCGACCAGCGCCAGCATCGGGATGGTGACCCACTGCGGGAAAAGACCCAGCTGCCACAGCGAATCCGACGAGCACGGCGAGCTGCCTTTGCACACATAGTTCAGCGTGATGGCGGGCACTTTTTGGATGCCAATGTGCCACAACGACGCAAGCGCGCCAGGCACGGCGAGCAGCAGGGTGTAAGCCAATACATTGCGGTCGCGCCGCGCGATCCCCGCAGTCAAAAGCACCGCCGCCGGGTACATCGCGATGCGTTGATACCAGCACCATGTGCAGGGAATCCAGCCGATGACCTCGCTGAAATACAAACTTCCCGCTGTCGCGATCCACGCGGCAAGCAGGCCCAGATACAAAAGCGCGGGCGGCGACCAGCGGACGCCCTCGGTGGAGGCGGTATGCGACTGCGAAGCATGTGCGGACATCGGACACTAGCCTACACCACGAGATTAGCCCGCGCTGAATGTGCGGTTTATGTCGTGCCCATGGCGGCGCGGCGCGGTATGGTCGGAGGACACATGAGGATCCAAGGCTTGCATCACATCACCCTGGTCACGACCGATGCGCAACGCAACGTAGACTTCTACACCCGCACGCTCGGTTTGCGATTTGTAAAAAAGACGGTCAACTTCGACGATCCGGGCGCCTATCACCTGTATTACGGCGACGCCACCGGCAGCCCGGGAAGCGCGGTTACGTTTTTTGAGTGGAAGGGGGTGCCGCAGGGCAAGCCCGGCATCGGCGGAACGCACCACTTCGCGCTCACTGTGCGCGATCACGACGGCCTGCTCAAATGGAAGCGCCGCCTGGTGGATCTGGGTGTTCCGGTGGCCGGGCCGTATGACCGGCACTATTTCAAGTCCATTTATTTCCGCGATCCGGACGGCACAATCGTGGAGATCGCCACGCAAGGCCCGGGCTGGACGATGGACGAGCCTGCCGATTCCATCGGCGCGCGCCATGTCGAACCGCCGCCGGCCATGATTCTGTCCAATCGCGATGAAGCTACGATCAAAGCGCTGAGCTGGCCTGAGCCGGTGTCCGCGATCACGCCCGACATGGCGCTCGATCAGGGCATTCACCACATCACCGCGATCAGTTCAGACATTCGGCGCACGCACGCGTTTTTCAACGGCCTGCTCGGCATGCGGCTGGTCAAGCAAACCAGCAACTTCGACGAGCCGGGCTCGCTTCATTGGTACTGGGGTGTGAGCGACGGCAAACCCGGCACGCTGATCACCTATTTCGAACACGACCCGCGCAAACGCGGCCGCGCGCAGATGGGCGCCGGGCAAACCCATCACTTCGCGCTGAGCGTGCCGGACGAAGCGACGCAGCTCGACTGGCGCGAGAAGCTGATCAAGGCCGGCTATCGCGTCTCGCCGGTGATGGATCGCATCTATTTCAAGAGCATCTACACCAACGATCCGGACGGCCACATCATCGAGCTGGCCACGGCCGAGCCAGGCTTTTTGCGCGACGAGGACGCCGCGCATCTGGGCCAGACGCTCAAGCTGCCGCCGTGGCTGGAGCCTCACCGCCCGGAGATCGAGTCCAGCCTTGGCGCACTGCACTAGAAACCCATATTGCAGGTGTCGCTTGCGCGCCCGAGTACACTAAAACTCATCTTGAAAATGTGGGCCCCACCTTTTCCGCCAACGTTTCAGGTGTGCAATCAAGGTGGAGTCCACATTTTAGGATGAGTTCTACCCGATGGAGACTCAGGCATCATCATGAATATCACCAAGGCCGTCATCACCGCGGCGGGCGCGGCACAGCGCACGCTCCCCCTGCAATCGCTGGTTGACCGCGATGGCGTCAGCAAAAGCGCGCTGCAAATTCTGCTCGAAGAGGCCATCAGCGCCGGCGCCGGCGATATTTGCGTTGTGGTTTATCCCGGCGATGAGGCGGCCTACAAAGCAGCGGCCGGGCCGCACGTCCAACGCTTGAAATTCGTCGCGCAGGACCATCCGCGCGGCTACGGGGACGCGGTGGCGCGCGCCCGATCGTTCACCGGCAACGAGGCGTTTTTGCACTTGGTCGGCGATCACCTGAGCCTCAGCCGCATCGAGCGCTCCTGCGCGCGGCAACTGGTGGACATCGCGGGCGAAGAAGCCTGCGCGGTGTCGGCCGTGCAAGCCACGCGCGAAAGCCTGCTCACCAACTTCGGCGCCATCGGCGGCAAACGCGTCTCCGGCCGCGCCAGCCTCTACGCGATTGAGAACGTGCTTGAAAAACCGACGCCGACCGAGGCCGAGCAAACGTTGATCGTGCCCGGCTTGCGCGCCGGCCATTATCTGTGCTTCTTCGGCATGCATGTGCTTACCGCGGGTGTGATGGACGTGCTGGAGCGGCGCCTGCGCGACACATCCGGAACCGTCTCGCTGTCGGATGCGCTCACTGCGCTGGCCAGCCATGAGCGCTATCTCGCATACGAAGTGCAGGGCGCGCGCTACGATCTCGGCGACACTTACGGGCTGCTCAACGCGCAGCTGGCCCTGGCCCTGAACGGCAAAGACCGCGCCGATGTGCTGGCGCAGTTGCTTGAAGTGGTGGCCAGTCGCTAGACCAACGCCGCATCATCATGCTCATCGACATCATCACCTCCGCCGACCCGGCCGTGCGCGATCGTTCGCTCGACGCCGCAGCGCGCGGCATGTCGCTGGCCGAAGTGCTGGCTGCATGCGACGCGCTCGAGGACTTTCGCCAGCGCAGCGCGAACTTGTATGAACGCGTGCGGGCGCTTTTCTTTCTCACCGCGCTGCACCGCTACCACGTGCCGACGAAACCCGGCGTCAACCCGAAGGGCCACGTTCCATTCGACGGCTACGAGCATCTGCTGCAACGGCGCTTTGAGGAAGCCATCGCCAGCTTTCTGCAATCACAGCGCGAACAAGGCGTGAACGACGCCACCAGCAGCGCGCTGGCCGAGGCCTATCACCGCCTGGCGTTTGAAACTTTGGCGGCGCAGGTACGGCGCAGCGTGCGCACCGTGCGCGGCAACCAATGGATGTTTCGCGTCGGCCACCCCGGGGACCAGCCGCTGCGCGTGCGGCCCGAGCTGTTTCAGCCCGGCTTGATCCTACGCGAACGCACGCCCGTGCGCATGGACCTTTCGCACAGCGCCTGGAGCGACATCTTCTTTCTGGGCATGGATTTTCCCGAAGGCGCGCGCGTGTTGAATGTCTCGATCGACCTGGCTGTGCGCGGCCGCGATGAAGCGCCCCGCCCGCCGGTTGAGGCGTATTTCCGCGTCATCGACGAGCCGTTGCTGCGGTTGACCAGTGTCGACCTGAACGCCAGCGCCGAGATCACCGAGCTGGCCGACGTGTTTGACTTCGCGCGCGACTACTTGGGCCTGCTCAAGGCGGCGATCATCGCCAGCGGCATTGTGCCGCCAGGCATGGAAGGCAGCGGCGCCCGCCTGACCGATTTGCTCGAAAGGCTGGTCGGTCCGGGCCGCGGCATTGAGCTGGTCAGCAATGTCAACGATATCCCCAAGGGCTCGCGCCTGGCGGTCAGCACCAACCTGCTGGCGTGCTTAATCGCGGTGTGCATGCGCGCGACCGGCCAGGCGCGCTCGCTCACCGGCCAGCTGGCCGAAAACGAGCGCCGGCTGGTGGCCGCGCGCGCGATTTTGGGCGAGTGGGTGGCTGGCAGCGGCGGCGGCTGGCAGGACAGCGGCGGCGTGTGGCCGGGCATGAAGCTGATCACCGGCGTGCCCGCCGCCGATGGCGATCCGGAGTTCGGCATCAGCCGCGGCCGCCTGCTGCCGACGCACCGCATCCTGGACGAGTCCGATGCGCCGGCGGCGGTGCGCAAACAGCTGGAGGACAGCCTGATTTTGGTGCACGGGGGCATGGCGCAGAACGTCGGGCCAATCCTGGAGATGGTCACGGAAAAGTATCTGTTGCGCTCCGAAGCCGAGTGGCAGGGGCGCAAAGAAGCCATCGCGTTGCTGGACGAAATATTGCTGGCGCTGCGCGGCAAACCCGGCGCCAAACACGCCAACGTGGCGCGCACTTTGGGAGAGCTGACCACGCGCAACTTCTTCGGGCCGATTCAGACCATCGTGCCGTGGGCCAGCACGCGCTTCACCGAAGCGCTGATAGAAAAGGCGCAAGCCGCCTTCGGCAAAGACTTCTGGGGCTTCTGGATGCTGGGCGGCATGAGCGGCGGCGGCATGGGCTTCATCGTCGCGCCGGAGATCAAGCGCCGGGCGCAAGACGAATTGCAGCGCATCATGCTCGACACCAAGCGCGAGCTGCAATCCGCCCTGCCCTTTGCGATGGATCCAGTGGTGTATGACTTTTCGATCAACCCGAACGGCACGTTTGCCGATGTGCTGGACGGCGACGCCGCACTGATGCCGCCCAGCTATTACGCCCTGCATGTGCCGCAACTCGTCCGCATGGACCGCGCCGCCCTCTCGCCGCAGCGGCGCGCCGATCTCGACCGCTTCAGCGCGGCCACACGCAGCAAGCCCGAGCTGCGCGGCATGACCGGCATGCTATTCGACCGGCTTTTTCCGCAGATGGCGAGCGCCGGCGGCGGCGCGGCCGGGAGTTCGGCCACGCTCGCCGAGCTATTGCCGCAATTCGGCTTCGACCGCGCGCAGCACGAACAGATCCGCGCCGATTTGAAAGCCGGCCGCATCGGCCTGGCGCAGAACCGGCTGGCCGCCACCACATTGATCGAGGATGTGCGGCCCGAGGATGTGACCGACCTGACCAGCGCGCGCGGCGCATCCGACCCGCGCGCGCTGGGCGAGGCGGCGCTGCGCCGCGGCGAAGTCGGCGTGTTGTCGCTGGCGGCCGGCGCAGGCAGCCGCTGGACACAGGGCGCAGGCGTGGTGAAAGCGCTGCACCCGTTCGCGAAGCTCGCAGGCCGGCACCGCAGTTTTATCGAGGTGC
>JANMNW010000051.1:0-12556 GCA_031368515.1 Chloroflexota bacterium | reverse complement strand
GTTCACAGCGGGCATGATGCGACCGCGTTTTGACATCGAGGCCTTTCACACCACGCGCCAGCTGCCGCGCTTTCTAAGGCATTTGCTGGCCTCGGATTTGCTGGTGTTTGGCGGCGGCAGCATTATCAAAGAGCTGTATGCCAGCGTGGGCCGCAACCGCTACGCCACCTTGCGCATGATATTGGCCACCGTGGCGTTCGCCAAACGTGTGGCGGGCAAGAAAGTCGTCATGAGCAACATCGGCGTGGGCCCGATAGCCACGACCGGCGGCGAACGCTATGCGCGCGCCATTCTCAGCAATGTGGATTTCTTGTCGGTGCGCGATGACAAATCGCACCGCACCTGCCTTAAGCTTGGGCTGCCGGAATCCAAGGTGCGCCGGGTGCCGGATGCGGTTTTCGCCAATGCCTGCGACGTGCTGCTCACCAAGCCCATCAGCCTGCCCGACACCGGCCGGCTCAAACTTGCGCTGAATCTGAATTACGACATCGAGAATCGCGACGCCTGGGAAGGCTTCATGCAGAATTTGGCCAGCGCGCTGATCGCGCTCAATGCGCGCACGCCCATCGACATCCAAGCGCTGCCAATGCAGAGCCGGTTCAAGGCCAATGACGATCTGTCCGTGCTCACCGCTTTTCGCGAGCGCGTGGCGGATATTCCGATGACGCTGCACAACCCGCAGACCGCGCAGGAGGCCGCGGCCATCATCGCCGCCAGCGATGTGGTGCTGGCCGAACGCTTGCACACGCTGGTGATCAGCTCGATTCTGGGCAAGCCGTTTTACGGGCTGATTTATGACGTCAAGGTCAAGGAGCTGATCGGCTATCTCGGCATGCTCGATCATTCGACCAACATCAACGAGCCGTTTGCCGCCGAAACGCTGCGGGCCGGCCTGACGGCGGTAATCGATCAGCGCGACGCCATTGGCGCGCGGCTGAAAGCGCGCAGCGGCGAGCTGCGCGCGGAACTGGACGCGTACTTCGGCGAATTGCGAACGCACTATCTATGAACGCAATCGCCGCGCGGTTCACCGCGCGCTCGTCCGTCGCGCCCAAGCAGCCCAAGGTGCGCGCCGCGATGGCGGCGCACCGGCGCATTGCGCTTACCGTGCTGGTGCTCTATCACCTGCTCGGCATTTACTGCTTTCGCGGCGTCTGGTCAAACATTCCCGATATCTGGGCAGGCAAGGAAGTGATCAACGGCGACGAGCTGGTGCCGTTTTTCAATTGGAACAGCCAGTTGCTGGACCAGGCCGCGGGCAAATTCAACGAGATCACCCACGGCTTTGAGTTTCGCGTGCGCTATGCGTTTTTGACCACCTGGTTTCGCTATTTCAAAATCCTTCCGGTCGCGATCGTGCTGGTCATTCCGCAGATCATCTACTGGTCATATCTTATGGCCGCGTGGCTGCTGACGCGCATTCTGCCGCAATACAAGGCCGCCACCATTTACACCATCGCCGCCGGGCCGGCACTGGCGATCTATACCGTCATGGTGTACGCCAAGATCACGCACTTCTACACGCTGATCCTGGGCTTTTCGCTGTACTTTGTCGCCGCCATGTGCATGTTATACGGCCTGGTGTTTGAACAAAAAAATCCATTCAAGCCCATCGCGGTGGCGTGCGTGATCACCGTGTTCAATCCGGCGGTGCATTACCTGGTGCTGTTTGGCCTGTATATGGCCATGGCCGCGGGGACGTTGATGGTGATCGAGATCGCCATCGCAATCAAAAAGGGCGGGCTGAAATATGCCATCCGGCCGCGCGACTGGCTGCGCGGCCTGCGTTATCTCAAGCAAAACCTCAAGCACCTGATCTTCCACAATCGCTTCTGGCGCATTATTGGCGCGTTTGGCCTGTTCGTCGTCGTCACGCTGATCCCATACGGCTTGATGGTCAAGTTCATCTTTCTGGCCGGCGTGCCCAACCTTTCCGAGACTGTGCCAGCCGACTATTACTTCATCAAAGATGCGTCAATTTCGCTCGACCATGTGCTGGCCTTCGACATGGCCGGCATCATGGACAAGGAGCTGACCGGTGACTATCTGGCCAAGGAGCCGCGCATCCCCAATTTTGCGTATGCCGCGCTTCTGTTTGTGCCACTGCTGGTCAAGCGCGCGCGCAACGAACTGTTCAGCACGGAGTCGATGCGCCGCTTTGGAACGGTGCTCTATATCTGCACCATATTTTCGATCTGGGCCACGCTGGGCTACACCGGCGCCGAGGGCGCGCCGACTTTTCACCGCACGATTGCGCTGGTCAGCAACGTGGCCAATGGGCTGCAATCGTCGGTCGGCGATCTGATCGTCAAGCTGATGTCGACGATCACGCAGGTGCTGCGTTTTCCGCACCGCTTTCAGCTGATCATGCTGATGATGTCTTGCATCATCCTGCCGATGTCGGCGGTGTGGCTGCATGGCGCGCTGTCCGATTGGTGGCGCGCCAAGCGTGAACAGCTGGGACGGGCAGGCGATTCGCGGCTGCTTTGGCGCATGCCGTTGCTCGTTGCCGTGCTGTCCGTCGTGCCGATGTGGTCGATTCCCGAGTATCGGCAGGTGCTTGCGTCGGGCGACATGCATCATTTTTTGCGCCCGTATCCGCTTGGCCCGCTGACTGAGGTCAAGCGCATTTTGCATGGCCTGCCCAAAGGCAAGACGGTGGTCTTTCCGCCGACCGAGACGGCCAAAGCCGTGCTTGACAGTGAAGGCTATGAACACAAGTTCATCGACAAGTTTCACGCCTATTACCTGGATCTGCCAAGCTACTACTACGGTCTGACCGGCGACTCGAACAACAAGCACAATTTCTTTCTGCTGTTGCGGGCCATGTATTACGAGCAAGCCTGGTGGATCAACATTGCGCGCAACCTTGAACTCAAATACATCGTTGTGAACAAGGAGCTGGTGGCGAATGGCGTGGGCGGCCAGGAGTATCTGCGTGAAGTCGAACGCATCATCATTCCCGAAATCGACCGGCGCAGCGACTATCTCAAAAAGCTGTTTGAAAACGAAAGCTTTGTCATCTACGAGTTTGTCGATCTGCCCACAGCCGAGCGCGTGCCGCTCTTTCTGAGCGTGGACTGGCCCACCTACATTCAGATTCTTACAAAAAACCTGCAGCTGACGCGCCATTATGAGTTGCGCCACACCATGATGCTGGGTGATCTTGAAAAATTTGACCAATTGGTCGTGGTGACCAACGATGCGCACGACACGATGCTGGACCTGTATGCAAAGGCGAACGCAGCCACCAACTATTTCAAGCCGACCACCACCATCATGGCGTTCAACCCTGATTTGATTTCAAGCGCCTACTACCTCTCGCCCATGTTCCGGCTGTTTCAGTTCTTTTCGGACAGCAAGTGGAACCGCCTTAACATGATGACGCCCGGCTTGTGGGGCACGCTCAACGGCGGCTTCATCGGCGTGCCGAAGCCCACCCAGGTGCGCATCGACATGAAGCTTGCCGAAGGCGGCGAATACCGCTTGCTGATGCGCGGTGTGGCCTCGGTCAACGAAATTCAGCTCAGCTCGAAATCGATCCCGGCGGCGCAATGGATCACGCTGCGCGCCGATCCGAGCAAGCTGAACGTCTACGACAAGCGCACAGTGTTCACGCCAGACAAAAAGCCGCTTGATCTGGATCTGTACTCCCCCAGCGACCTGGGCCGCATGATTCCGGGCGACGCCGTGGCCATCAATTCGCAATATGACTGGTTTGATCTCGGCACGTTTCAACTGGAGGCGGGCAAACACACCCTCTACTTCGACAAGCGCGATTCGAACCCGATGCTGTTCGAAGGCATCATCGCGATCCCGGAAGAAGAGTATGTGAACCTCAAGTTTCCGGACAACGTGCGCGTAGTGACGGCCGATCAGCTGTGCTGCCGTTCATTCATCAGGGACGGCCAGACACCGTAAGTGCATCATGAAGACATTGACGATTCGCCCAACTTTTGCGCGGGTGCGCGAGCGCTACGCTGCGCTGGAGTCGCGCTTGGAGCGGCTGCGCGAGCGCCTGCCATTCCTGCCGCGCGCGCGCGTGCTGCTGTCAATCGCCGCGCTGCTGGCAGTGGCCGGACTGCTTTACGGCGCGTTCAAGACCGTGCTCGCGCCAAAGGAAACCTTCACCGACTTCACGCTGCCCTATGTGCAAAACTTTGACGAAGTCAACCTGCGGCGCTGGTTCAAGCATGAAGGCGTTTGGACGGTGCGCGAGGGCACGCTGGCGCAGACCGTAGGCGGCGAGCATGCGGCGCATCTTCACATTCCGTATCGCCTGCTTGCCGACAAGCCCTATCACGTTAGCGTTTATGTGACGCTGAAAAAAGACACGCGCGCCGCCGGCATCAGCTTTAACGCGCAGTATCCGGATATGGTCGAGGAGCAGCACCGCGTGTTTCTTGCACGGCCGTCCAAAGAACGGCTGGAGCTGGTGTCCGGGTATATGGACGAAGCGGGGAGCTTTGTGCCGCAGGCCCAGGTGCCGCTGGATGTCAACACGACCGAGTATCGAATTGATGTGTTTGTCTATGACAAGACCTATCTGGTGCTGCTCAACGGCCAGCGCCTGATCGAGAAACGCCCGCTGACCTACTCGAGCGGGTTGATCGGTTTTTACGCGCTCGGCCCGGCCATGTTTGACACGCTCAAGCTGACCGCCGCCGACAACCCGAACCCGGGAGACATGGTGTACACCAGCGACTTTGACCAAGAGCCGGGCGGCGCCGGCTGGGTGCCATTCAACGGCACCTGGCGGATCGCCGATAAAACCATGTCGCAGTCCGATCCCAACGTGTTTGACGCCGGCATCGGCTACGAGACCAGCACGTTTCAAAACTTTACACTGCGCGCGACCATGCACCACACCAGCGGCGTCGGCGCCGGCGTTCTGTTTAACATGCCGTCGCCGTATCAACTCAACGGCGCGCATGTGCTGCGCTTCTCCGATGAAACCGACGCCATCATCTGGGGCTACTACGATGGGCAAGGCAACCTGGTTCGCCAGGGTTATAAGGATGTTAAACCCGCCGGCAATGACACCTACATGTTTCAGGTGTTTAGCGGCGAAAACAGCTACGACATCTATTTGGGCGAATCGCTGCTGGCGCGCGACGTTCCCCTGACCAGCACGCAAGGCCACGTCGGGCTGGTGACATCGCGCTCAGCCGCGTCGTTCAGCCAGGTTGAGGTGTATCCGTTGTTCGGCGCGAAGAACGGCGCTGATAGTCAGCAACTCACACCTGTTGCGCCAAAACCGACGCTGATTCCTGGCGTGTCGGACGGCACCGTGCACGTATCACCAACGCTCAAGGCCGGCGCTGCTGTCACTCGCACCGGCCGGATTACGGCGACTGTCGGCACGCCGGCGGCCAAAGTCACCGTCACACCCAAACCGACGCGGAAGGCTGCCGAAGCGCCGCAAGCCACGGTTGTTGTGGCGGGCACGCGGGCAGGAACGGGCAAGCGCATTGTTGCGACCGCCACGCCGGAGACGACAGGGACAGAAGCCGGTGGCGGCAGCGGCGTGGTCGTGGCCACGCGCGCGGCAAATGCCACGGCTGCGCCAGCAGGCACAAGCAGCTACACCAGCGAATTCACGGGCAAGGTCAGTGAACAGGGCTGGCGCGCCAACAGCGGCCAATGGAGCTTTGCCGAAGGCAAGTTTGTGCAGTCAAACGCCGAGGGCTTTGATTCCAGCGCGGTGTATGCGCGCGAGTTGTTCAAAGACTTTTCACTGTCGGCTACGTTTGCCCATGATGAGGGCAGCGGCGCCGGCATCCTGTTCAACATGCCTGACAAAGGACAGCTGGCGGGCGCGCACATGGTGCGCTATTCCGAACGCCGGTCCAACGCGATTATCTGGGGCTACTACGACGAAACTGGGCGCTTCAAAGGACAGGGCTTTGCCGATGTCGAGCCTGCCAGCACAACCAAGCACACGATTCGCGTGGTGTCCAGCGGCTCAAAATACGACATCTATCTGGATGACAAGCCCGTTGTGTCGGATCTGCCGCTGCAGAGCGAAAGCGGCTATATCGGCCTGATCACGGTTCGATCTTCGGCTACGTTTGAAAGCGTAATCGTCGATGGGGCCAAGGCCAAGCCGCGCGAAGCCAAGCCGGCGTCGGATGGCTTTAACGATCTGCGCGTGCTGAATGGCACATGGAACTCTGACGGCGGCGTATTCCGGCAGACGGTGCCCAACCTCGCAGACTACCTGATCAACACCGGTGCGGCCGGTTCCGTTTTCACGGCGGAAGTCAAGATCACGCTGTCCAACACGCCAGATGTCGGCGGCGGTCTTGTCTTTCACATGGCCGATCGTGGCAGCAAGAAGAACGCCTACGTGGTGCGCCTGCGCGATGGCGGCAAGGGTATCTGGTGGGGATCGACCGACGAGGCCGGCAAGTTCAAAGGCCAGGGCTCGGCAACTTTGACCGGCGCCAGCAAGTCATTTGCGCTCAAGGTCGTTGTCAAATTTGATCGCGCCAGCATTCTGGTGAACGATAAAGAGATTGTGAACGATGTGCCGCTCAGCCGGCCGGATGGCTGGATTGGCTTGCTGGCCTATGGCGGGCCAGTGACTTTTGAAAATCTGAAAATCAGCGTGGAACAATGAACATTACAAAGAAACTACCCGTCTGGAGGGCGATAGCATGGGATGTGCCCGCCTGGCTGACGTATCCTTTGCTGGCTTTTCTGGTGTCGCGCGCCCTCATTTTTGGCGCGGGGCTGATTGCTGACCTCATGCTGCCCACCGATCCCGGTCACTGGTTGGCTGACAAAGACAGCCGCTTTGTGAGCATGTGGGCCAAATGGGACAGCCAGTACTATGTTGACATCGCCGCCGAAGGCTATTGGTTTACGCCCAAAGCGCAAAGCAACGTGGCCTTCTTTCCGCTGTATCCCTTGCTGATGCGCTTGGTTGCGCCTCTGGCCGGCGACAGCGAGGCCCGGGCCGGACTTTTGATCAGCAATCTGTCGTTTCTGCTGGCACTGATGTTGTTATATGCGCTGACCGAGATCGAGCTGGATGCAGGCGCGGCGCGTCGCACGGTTTTCTACGTGTCGTTTTTCCCAACCGCGTTCTTCTTTAGCGCGGTGTACACCGAGAGCTTGTTCATGCTGCTGGGTGTGGCGGCCATGTTTTGCGCGCGCAAGCGCTGGTGGCTGGTGGCAGCGCTGCTGGGCATGCTGGCTTCGGCCACCCGAAATGTCGGCGCGTTGCTGTGGGCGCTGGTGATGTGGGAATGGCTGCGCGCGCAGGGCTGGCGGCTGTCGCAAGCGCGCAAAAAGGAAACCTGGCTCAACCTGGGCCAGGGCTTGATGCGCAATTGGGCGGAAGTGTTCATCATCGCCATCATTCCGCTTGGCTTGTTTGGCTATATGTACTTTCTCAAGGAGAACTTCGAGCGGCCGCTGGCATTTGTCGAGACGCAAGCCGCCTGGGGGCGGCAGATGCTCGGCCCTATTCAATCGGTCGGCAATTCGCTCAAACTGATCCTCGCCGGCGATATGAACAAAAGCTGGATCACCAGCTTGTGGAACCTGGGCGCGTTTGCCGCCTTCACTGCAGCCGTTCCATTTGTGTGGCGCAGGCTGGGCGGCGGCTATGCCGCGTATGTGCTTGTGCAGCTGATCATCGCTTCTTCGGCCGGCACCGGCAGCATGATCCGCTATGTGCTGCCGTTGTTCCCGGTGTTTATGCTGTTGGGTGACTGGGGCCGTCGCGAGTGGCTGGATCGCGTCATCACGCCTTCTTTTGCGGTGGTGCTTGGAGCGTTTACGGCTGTGTTTGTGAACTGGATCTTTGTGGCGTAACATCCCGGCATCATGTTGAACTTCAACTTGCTGCATCCTGAAATTCTGGAGGCGCTGGGTGGCGCTGGCCACGGATCGGGCATTCTCATCGCCGATGGCAACTACCCCTTTAACACGCGCGCCAATGCGGCCGCCAAACGCGTGTATCTCAATCTGGCGCCCGGCATGTTGAGCGTCACCGATGTGCTGAAAGTGCTGACCCCAGCCATTCCCGTTGAACTGGCCACGATCATGGTGCGCGATGACGGCAAAGAGGCGCCCATCACAAAAGAATTCCGCAAGATTCTGCCCGCCAAGACGCCTTTCCGCGCGCTGGGCCGTTTCGATTTCTATGACGCCGCGCGCGACCGCGATTGCTGCCTGGTGATCGCCACCGGTGAGCAGCGCATTTATGCGAATATCTTGCTCACCATCGGCGTTGTGCCGCCGCCCTAACACTGGGCGCCACTGGGGAGTCATTGAGGAAGGTTGCGCACGACTGAGGCCGGTGTCTTGCCCCATTGACACTGGCATCGGCATCCGTCGCGCCGACACCTCGGGGTAAGATCCCGCGCTATGTCGATGAATTTGCCAAGGCTTGCGGTGTTGGGCGAGGCGCTGATCGATTTCAAGGCGACCGGCCCGCTTGCGTTTCAGGGCTATCCAGGCGGCTCTCCGTTTAACGTGTCCATCGCCATCGCGCGGCTGGCTCAGCCTGTCACATTTTTGTCGCAGATCTCGCGCGATCTGCTGGGCGAGCCGCTGATGCGCTACCTGGCCGACAACGCTGTGGACACTCGGTATGTGCTGCCGACCGATGCGCCGACCACCGTGGCGTTTGTCGAAGAGCGCGACGGTCAGGCCCATTTTCAGTTTTTCAACAACGGCTCGGCCGACACGCTCTATGATCCGCAGCCGCGCCCGGCGCTGCCGGAAAGCGTGCGTTTCATGCACTTCGGCTCGATCAGCCTGCTGAAGAACCCGACGTCCAGCAGCATTGTCGAAATCGTGCGCGCGCATTGCGAGCGCGCCCTGGTGCACTTTGACCCGAACTGCCGGCCGCACATTACGCCCGATGCCGCAGCCTATCGACGCGATTTACACGAACGCTGGGCGCCGCTGGCCCACGTGCTGAAAATCAGCGATCAAGATCTGGCCTGGCTTGAGCCCGGGCGCGCGCACGCCGATGTGGCCGCGGCTTGGCTGAAAATTGGCCCCCAAGCCGTCATTGTCACCGCGGGTGAAAAAGGCGCGACCGTGTTTCGCCACGGTGCGGCGCCGGTGCAGGTCACGCCCCCGCACATCAGCGTGGTCGACACGGTGGGCGCGGGCGACACGTTTTCCGGCGCGCTGCTGGCGCGCCTGTCCGAGCTGTCGATCGAGACGCCGGCGGCGCTGGCCGCGTTGAACGACGACGCCTGGCGCGGCCTGCTGTCCTTTGCTGCCGAGGCCGCGGCGATCAACTGCACGCGCGCGGGCGCAAACCCGCCGCGCCGCACGGAGTTGTCGACGCCTATGCCGCCCCGCGCTTGAGCACGAATTTTTCAAACGCCTCGCACGTCCAGGGCAGGGCGGGCTTGAAGAAGTGCTCGTAGATGGCTTGCGCGTAAACGCGCACTTCATACTGCGCGTCCTCGGCCATGCGCAGCCGCAGAAAATGCATCAGGTTGTGCGCATCAACTTTGCATACCCAGGTGTAATACACCGAAAAGCCGGGCAGAAACACGCGCGCCTGCTCGCGCGCCACGCCCATGGCGATGGCGCGTTCATACAACGCATAGCCATCGGCATAAAGCTTGAGCAACGCGTCGGTCAGCGGCTGGCCTTCTTCCAACGAGAGCTCGCCCAGGCTGGCCTGTTTGTTCGACGGCGACTGCTTGCGCCACACTGTGGGCGTGTAGAAGTCGTTTTCTTCGAAAGCGACATAGCGCCCGGATTGCGCGTTGAAATTCCAGGTGCGATGGCGCACCCATTGCCACCAGGTGACCACCGGAGCGCGCACGCGAAACTTGAACTCCACCTGCTCAAACGGCGAGGTGTGATAATGGTTAAGCAGATAGAAGAGCAGCTTTTTGTCCTTCTCGTCGCCTTTGCTTTCGCCCATGAACGACACCCGCGCGGCGTTGACGATGGCGAGGTCGTCGCCCATCACGTCCTGCAGTTCGATCCAGCCCTTGTCAAGCACCTCCACGCGCTTGCCGATGAGTTCTTTGTGCCCGTTGGTCATACAGCCCAATGGTAACATCGCGTATGCCTTCTCAAACGGCCGGCGCGCATCCGCTTGACTCGCGCGACGCCGACGACGCGCTGCGCGCTTTTCGCCGCGAAGTCGAGCAGCCGGCTGAGCAAATCGATCTGGGGCGCGCGGCGCTGGTGATGGCGCGCTATGCCCAGCCAAACCTCGATGTGGCGCGCTATGTCGGCAAGTTTGACGCGCTGGCGGCGCAAATTCCGGCTGGGATGCGCTCTGGCGCGGCGTTGGCGCGGCACTTGTTTGACACGCTCGGCTTCGCCGGCAACACAAACGATTACGCCGATCCGCGCAACAGCTATTTGAACGAGGTCGTCGACCGCAAGCTGGGAATACCGATTTCGCTGTCGGTGCTGTTTCTCGAAATTGCGCGGCGCCTCGGTCTGAGCGCCAAAGGCGTTGGATTGCCCGGGCATTTCATCGTGCAGGTTGAGGAAGCCGATGGATCCACCGTTTTTCTGGATCCGTTTAACCGCGGCGCGGAGATGGACGAGGCGGCATGCCGCGCGCGCGTGCGGCTGGTGGCCGACATGCCTTTTGAGCCTGGATTTTTGGATTCGGTGAACAGCCATTACATATTGACGCGCATGTTGAACAACCTAAAGAATGCGCATGCGTCGTCGGGCGATCTGGCCGCCGCCGCCAGCGTGGTCGAACGTTTGCTTGCGCTAAACCCGGGCGATGGCGCCGAACTGCGCAACCTGGGCATGTTGTACGCGCAAACGGGGCGCAAGCAGCGCGCCATCGGCTTGCTGCAGCGTTATCTCGATCGATTGGCGCAGACGGGTCAAAATGAATCCGATGAAGCCGCGCAGGTGCGCGTGTTTCTCAGCGCGCTGACCAAAAGCGTGGCCCGCTGGAACTAGCACTCATCCTAAAAATGTGGGCCATGACTTTTAAGCCGGCAGTTCAGGCTTCAAACCAAGGTGACGCCCACATTTTTAGGATGAGTTCTAGAATTGCGGCATGATCCTTCACCTTGTTGCGAAAGCCGACTGGGACGCGCTCAAAGACGATCAGCCGTATGTTGCGGCCTCGCTGTCGAGCGAAGGCTTTACACATTGCAGCGCAGGCGAAGCGCTCATGCTCGATGTGGCCAACCGGTTTTACAGAGATCAACCTGGCGAATTTTTGCTGCTGGAGATCGACGAAAGCAAGCTCACCGCTGAGGTGAAATGGGAAGCGCCGGCCGACCCGAAGCCCGCGGTCGATACGCCGCCGGACGCCAAAGCCGAATATGGCGAACAGCCGCCCACGGCCGTGCTTTTTCCGCATGTCTACGGACCCATCAATCGCGATGCTGTTGTGCGCGTGCGCACAGCTGCGCGCGATGCGGATGGCGCTTTTACCGGCTTCGCCGAGCTGCCGGCAGCCTCGGCCGCCGCGCCGGCTGCAGCTGCACACGTCGAAGATCCGTTGAACCCGCTAAATCTTAAGCCCGCCAGCCAGCTTGCCGATGAGCTGCTCGACGCCACCGACGGGTTTTCCGAAGCGCTCAAACGCTACAAAGACAAGGTCGAATCGCGCATTGAAGGGCTGGACGACGAGATCAAAAAGAGACTTTGACCAGTGTCAAAATCGGTCAAGCGCGGCGCTGGCCATTTTGCGCGGCCTGGGGTTTCAAGATCTCGGGCACGGTGATCCGATCGAGTATGACTTTGTGGAACGTATCGCATGAAACATGGAATTGTGTTTCCATATGGCAGCGCGCGTGAGGCGGCCGACATGGCGCGCGAGGCGGAGCAAGCCGGCTGGGATGGCTTCTTTGTCTGGGAGCCGGTGTGGGGCATCGATGCGTGGATGCAGCTCACGGCTGCGGCCATGCAAACCTCGCGCATCCGTCTTGGCACCATGATCTCGCCACTCTCGCGGATGCGGCCGTGGGACATGTCCGGCAAAATCGCCACGCTGGACAATCTCTCGAATGGGCGCGTCACCTTGGCCGTCGGATTGGGCGCGATCGATACCGGCTTCACACAGTTTGGCGAAGTCACCGATCGCAAATTGCGCGCGGAGTTGGTTGACGAATGCTTGGACATCATGACTGGCTTGTGGCGCGGCCAGCCGTTCAGCTATTCGGGCAAGCACTACACGGTGCAGCCGTGCGAGTTCATGCCGCCGCCGCCTCCGGTGCAACTGCCGCGCGTGCCGATCTGGGTGGTGGGCGTGTGGGGCAAGCAGAAGTCGATGGCGCGCGTGCTGAAATACGACGGCTGGCTGCCCTCCGCGGCAAGTGATGCCGGAGTGATGCAACAAGGCTCGTTCAGTCAGGTTGCGGCGTTCCGCGCCGAGCACGGTGACGCGCACGACATCATTGTCGAAGGCACCACGTCCGGCGACGATCGCGCTAAAGCACAGGACGTCATTTCACCCTGGCGTGAAGCCGGCGCGACATGGTGGATGGAAGCAACCTGGAACACGATGGGCGACTCAGCCGCGCTGCTGACGCGGGTCCGGCAAGGTCCCCCAGGCACGTAATTCGCGGGCGCCGTGGGGGGGGGT
>JANMNW010000008.1:0-12396 GCA_031368515.1 Chloroflexota bacterium | reverse complement strand
GGCCAATGGCTCCCCCGACCCAGGTGCTGAGGCCGGTCAGGATGACGCTGAGGAGCAATGAAACCAGCAAAAGAAATCCAATTCCGAGTACTAGTGTGAGTGAGAGAAATCGCGTGCGCACCAGGAGCAACAAGCCGTTTTGCTGTGGGCTTGGCTTTACATCCCAAATCTCATTCAGCGCATTTTGGAGTTCGGCAAACACACCAGTCGCACCAATGAGCAGCGTCACGATGCCAATCACGGTGGCAAGGATGCTCGTCTCTGGCTGACTGGCTCCTCGAATCATGCTTTCGATGAGCTTTGCGCCGTCCAGGCCAATGAGTCCCCGCAGTTGGTTGACAATCTGGCCAGTGGCGGCTTCACGATCCAGAACCAGACCGGCAACGGCAATCGCAATGATCAGCAATGGTGCAATACTAAACACCATGTAATAGGCCAGCGCTGCTGCCAAGCGTGTGGCGTTGTCCTCCTGCCACTCTTTGAAGGTCATTGAGATCAGGCGCAACGCCCGACCTTGAATTATCTTGGTGAACACGTCAAGAGTATAAAGCCATGGGCTGGCTACAAACCGCCTTCCGCGGCCAAATACAGCCGATTTGAGGCGGTTTGACGGAATCTCATCGTTGACTCTGCCTGCGAGAATGGCAGACGTGCCCAGTTTTGACATTCCCTGAATCGTGCAGAGGATCGTCGCACGCATGGGTGGCTTGGTCCAAGGATTCGTCAGAGCTCAACTCCGCCTCGCATTGGCATCGATTCTGGCCATGGCAGTGCTGGACCTGTCGCGCAGCAAGGCCCATCTGATCGCCGAGAACGCACTCCTGCGGCATCAACTGATCTTGCTCAAACGTCACTCAAAACGGCTCCAGCTAAGTGCATCCGATCGTTAATGCCGTCTTCTAATGGCGATTTGCGAGCCCTCCATCGGCAATGCACGGCGAGAGTGTCTGGATCACAAGTTGATCTTCGAGGAGCGCCAGCGTTACCGGATAGCCCCGGACTTTGCCGGCCATTTAGTCGGTCGCGGCCCCATCAGGGCACAGGCCAGGGGATACCATGCGGGCCGCCGGCGCAAGGAACGGGCGAGATCGTCAGCGTTCCCGCGCAGAACTGCTTGACCCGCTGAAACGGCGCGGACGACGAAAAGTAGCCATGACAATCAGGGACGTTCAGGATGCTTATCTTTGTATCTATGACGCTCTCCAGGGTAAATGGGGATGGGTGGACTGGCCAGATCCGCGCCAACAGTAAGAACAAACCAGAAAGCAAGTCTTGGAAGGGCTTAGTTTTTGGGGGCGGGCAATTGCAGGCGAATGACGGTGCCTTGACCAATGGCCGATGTAATGGTGAGGGCTCCACCCATCAACAGGGCACGTTCCTGCATCCCTGCCAAACCCATCCGATGTTCCCCGGGAGGTCGATTCTTCACGGCGGCCATATCAAAGCCGGGTCCGTTGTCTTCGATGGTCGTGACTACGTCATCATGCTCCCACTCAACTTGAACACGCACCCGCGTGGCACTGGCGCTGTGCCGAAGGATATTGGTCAGCGATTCTTGCACGATGCGGTAAATGGTGAGTTCAAGTTCCGGGGGAAGTCGATCTCTCTCAAACCCCTGGCATTCCAATTCGGCAGGGATCCTACTTAACTTTGACCATTTCTGGGTATGGTCCTGCAGGGCGTCAGTCAAGCCAAACATGTCCAGCAGGGGGGGCCGAAGTTCTTGGATTGCGGTATGCAAGTCGTTCATGAGCGTGTGCGCAATGGGAATGAGGGCGTCGAGGCTTTCCAACGCTGCCGCTGTGAGCAACAGGCGTTTGAGGTTGTTCAACCCAAAGATCAGCGCGGTTAACTGCTGCCCAGATTGATCATGCAACTCGCGCGCGATACGCGCACGTTCCTCTTCCTGGGTGATCACTAGCTTGCGTATCAGTGTCCGCCGGGCTTCATGGATGGTTGCGAGTTCCTGGGTGCGCTGTTGAATGCGCTTCTCAAGCAGACTGTAGGCCGTTTGTAATGTGGTCTCAATTTCTTTGCGATCGGTGAGGTCGCGCATGAGTTTGGCAAAGCCGTAAGGGGTGCCTTGCTCATCCCGCAGCAGGGTCAGAGCGCCATTAGCATAAAAACGGGTGCCATCTTTGCGCAGATGCCAGCGCTCATGGTCGGCGCTACCGTGCTCGCGAGCACTTTGTAGCGCGGCGTTATCGGCATTGATGGCGCGGTCCTCGGGTGTGAAGAGGATGGAGAATGGTTTGCCAAGAAATTCGGCTTCGTCATAGCCCAGAATATCTTTCGCGCCGCTATTCCAGCCGGCAAGCAGACCCTGCAAATCGAGCGTGAAAATTGCCACGTCTTGCAGATTCTCGATGAGAAGCCGGAGGGAAGCTTCGCTCTTCAGTCCTAACTTCTCCGAGTTGTTCATATCCTCTGTATTCATGGCTTATCTATCCTACTATTCATTGTCAGTTTTGCCATGTTCTGGATACGACGATCTGTAGTGGCTACGATCGTCATCCGGGCCGAAAAATGGGCATTTTTGACCGCTGGCGCCAGCAATCCGAACCCGCGACAATGTGCAGATGCTGCGCGTCACGACACTCATCTCTCATCTGGTGCGGTCGCTGTGTCAACCGGCTGGGATAGCGGCTGTTCGGATATCTCCACCCGTCCCAGACAACGCCGGTGCTTGCCACACGGGTGGACGTCACACGGACTCGCGCCGAACTCATCGCTTTGAACGCCTTGTGCGGCATCAGCTCGGATACTGCGTCGGCAGGTCAAACGGCCCCAGTTGACGAAAGGCGATCGTGTTGGGCTGTTGTTTTGAGCCAGCTGATTGGCTCACTGGCGACAAGCGGTTCTGATCATCAAACCCGCTACGCTGCTGCGCTGGCATCGCGAAGGCTTCCGGCTATTTTGGCGATGGAAGACACGTGCACGGAAGGCGCGTCCGCCAGTCTTTCACACGATGCTTGCGCGCCGCCTCTGCCAAGCTCAACTTACCCGTTAAGACCTCCAGCACGATCGCCGCCTACAGGTCCGCGCTGCGGTGCCTTCTTTGTTTCTGAGTCATTTCTGACTTCCCTTGCTGCCATTTTTTCTCTTAGCAAGGTGCCAAAGTCAGGGGCGCATTACATCGTGTCTCGTTTCTGCCCTGTGACGACAATCGACTGAACCGCGCGTGATCGCACTTAAGAAAATTTTTGACTGAGGGGCCGTAGTGTTCGACAAACTACTGCGAGATCTTCGAGTTGGCCACGACGATCGGCATAGTCAATCAATTTGTTGACGTATGTTGTTTTGACGCTCACAATGAATTCTTCATTGATGCCCAGTCGGGCGCTCACGTCCTTTAACTCGTCTACACTAAATGCCTCCATCATGGCGTCGCGTAGCGAGTTGCGCCGCCTGATAGCCTGGTTGCGTGTGTAGCTGGCGCCCTCTTCTGTCGTCACCATATCCCCGGTATAGGCAGCAATTTTCTGTTTCAATTGGGCGCTCAATCGCAGGGATTGGGTAATACGCATGATTTCCTGTGCGTCTGCCACGGAAACGGCAGCCTCGGATTCGCGCACCCATGAGGCAGGGTCCGAGCCCAGTTCACCCTCCTGCTTAGCTTCGGACTGAGCAATATTCGTGAAGACATGCTCAAGATAGGTCTCCAACGACCTGGCTCCTTTCGACTTTGACTCAAGCGTAAGCTGCCGGGAGCGCAAGCTGTTGAATACAAGTCGCAAGCATTCGTGTTCGGTATGCAAACGCGCCAAATGAATGCGCAAGCTGCGGGAGTAAGCACCATCGCTATGCGCGTCATGACTGATCACCCATATCCGACGCAGACTGCCTGCATAACGAAGCAAGTGCTGGTGTAACTCGGGCGCTTCGGGATTGGGCGAAGAAATGGTTCGAGTGTGTGCGGGCAGAGTGATCCATGTGTCACGCCGATCGGCGACGACAATCACGAGCGGTTGTCCAGCTTGCACCCACCATTTTGGGGGCGCGCCAGCCAGCATGCGCTTGTGCTCAGTCGTTGCTGCGGCATAGAGTCGCGCCAAGAGTGAAGCGGCAGTGCCAAGCGGTGATACGTGAACCGTATGGTCGTATGGATTGGGAATGCGCACCGGCACCGTCAGATGTTTTGCGATGATATCCTGAAGCGCATAGACATCGCGATACTGTTTCGGCATTGGCGTCACGACATCTGCGTATGACGGTGCGATGGCAGCATTCAATTCATCTGTGTGATCGACCGCTCGCGTATCCTGATCGTCAGAGAGACCGATCTCGAACTTGGCCACGGCCGTGCTGTCAAAGAACAACCGCCGATATGCGCTATAGAATGGGCTTGGGATTGCGTTGGGACCGGCCGGGTCAGGTGACTCGCCGAAGCGAATGCCGCGCCCGGCATTAATGTGAAGGCCCTCGCCCACCCAATCCTTGACGCCTTCATGCATGCGCTCTTGGCGCATGCCGATTGAGTGGACGAAGTCGTGTTCGCCTGCTGGATTGGGCCATACCGGTCGTATCAGACGACCGGTATCAGCCACAAAGCTACGCAGATCGGCAACCGGATAAACCAATGACACCAACATGACATATGCTCCTCTGGACAAACCTCGGGAACTCTGACGATTAGTAGTATTGGTTTCCCAAGTTGCAATCTATTTGCGAGTATACATCTGTGTGATGGCTACGAACTTCATCCCGGCCGAAAAACGGACATATTCGACCGCTGGCGCCCGTCATCCGAACCTGCGACAATAGGCAGACCCTCCGTGTCACAATGAACTGGACAGTCGCATAGGCGAGATTAAGGTAGCGAGGGCGGGTATCAGAGAGGCGTCCAGCGCATAAAACTGGCAGGCGGCGACGGGAGATCGTGGCCTGGGTGATGGAGGATGTCAAGGGCTGAGCGAAGCGAAGTCCCTTGACATCCTCCATCACCCAGGCAAACTGACCCCGAAGCGCGCCGATGCCGGGGCTGACGCCGATCAGGACCAGCCAAACAGATGACAGCAATCGAAGTAAGCACCGAGAGCATCGAGGTCAAACCCCAGGTGGAGCGCCGCCGCTTCAGCCGGGAACAGATCCGGCGGATATTGCGTGAACATGATGCAGCTACGACACCAGCTGAACGTGGCGCAATTTTGCGCCGGGAGGGCTTGTATTAATAACACATCGCGCGCTGGCGGCGTAAACGCGATGAAAGCGAGCTGCAGGCGTTGACACCGAGCAAGCGCGGTCCAAAGCCCCAGCCTGAACGTGCCGAGATTTCCCGGCTTGAACGTGAGAACGCGCGCTTGCGCAAGCAGCTTGAGCAGACCCATGCGTTGCTGGAACTCCAAAAAAAAGCAGCAGCGATCATGGACATGCTGAACAACGAGGAGCATTGATGGCGCTGGCCGTGGAGGCATCGCAGAGGCTGCCGGTGCGCAATATCTGCGAAGCGCTGGATGTGGCGCCCAGCACGTTTTACTACGCGCCACATTCAAGTCTGGCACCATCCCAGCCGCCCAGCAATGCGCTGAGTCTTGCTGAGCGTGCCGAGGTGCGCCTGACGGCTAACAGCGAACGGTTCTGCAACGACAGCGCGCGCGTCATTGTGGCGCGATTAGCTGACGAAGACCAGCACTACCTGTGCAGCGCCAGCACGATGTATCGCATCCTGAAAGCGGAGGATCAAGTGCACGAGCGGCGCGCTCAGCGCAAGCATCCGATTTACGTAAAACCGATGCTGGTGGCCTCGGCAGTTAACCAGACCTGGACCTGGGATATCACCAAAATGCGCGGTCCGCACAAACATCTGTTTTACAACGGCTACGTCGTGATCGACATGTATAGCCGGTTCATCACCGGCTGGATGATCGCCGAAGTCGAAAGCGGCGATCTGGCCAAGCTGCTTTTTGCCGAAACCTGCTCGGGCTGGCAGATCATTCCCGACACCCTGACCGTCCATGCCGACAACGGAGGACCGATGAAAGCCAAGGAGCTGTATCACCTGCTTGAAGATCTGGGTGTCGCCAAAAGCCATTCACGCCCGCACACATCAAACGACAATCCCTTTTCGGAGAGCGTTTTCAAGACCACAAAATATCACTACAGCTACCCTGACCGCTTTGACGACATCGAACACGCCCGCCTTTGGATGAAGGGGTTCGTGGACTGGCACAACAGCCATCACCACCATTCCGGGCTGGCCATGATGACGCCAGCCGATGTTTTCTTCGGCCGAGCGGGCATTCGGCAGCAAGCGCGACAACTTGTGATGAATGATGCCTACGCCAGATCCCCGGCGCGCTTCACGCATGGCGTGTCAATCGTCGCTGCGCCACCGGACAAAGTTTGGCTCAATCCACCCACACAGGAGGCGCCCACTTCAACCAATTCCATACCCTAAACTTTTCGGCCTGACTGTCCAACTCCCCTTGACACCTTCCGAGATGCTACGGGTCAAAACCTGCTGAATCGGCGCGGATGACGAAAAGTAGCCAACACAGCCGCCGCAGCGCGTTCTCGGCAATCAAGTCGGCCTTGCTGCGTGATAGGTCAAGGACAGCGTTGGTTATATTCGATACCGATGCAGGCCGAAGACAAGCTCTGACGAATCCTTGGACCAGGCCGCCGATGCGGGCCATGAGCCGCTGAGTGACGGAAGTGACGCCAGAACTGGACATGGCCGCCATTCTCGCAGGCCAGATGGGCTCTCAGAACCGTCACACCGGCGCGAATCGGCCATATTTGGTGCGGATGAACGTCGGTAGCCAACACAAGCCAACTTAACACTCTGCGGCGCTGATCGCATCCGTGGCGCGTTGCCAAAACCATATTCCAGACTGCTGCACTACGTGCCAGCGGCGTGGGTGACTATGATCTCTCCGTCGTGCCATACCGGATCCGTTGCAAGCAACGCGCGCATAGTTCGATAGCGTTTATCCTGCTCGGGGCTAGCTGCATTTGCAGCGTAGGCTTCCTTGCTGTCGAAGATTACAGCTAGGTAGTACTCGTCGGCGCCGGCATCCATCCTGTATCCATAAGTTGCGATAAGACCCGGTATGGCGACAAACTCAGGATTGCGGACCAGGGTCTCAAGCTGTTCCCCTAAACCAGGCAGAGCACGAAGCTGCGCAACAGTACCATACATATAAACCTCTCTTGGCTATGATCAATTGATCACGCCGCTTGATTCGCCTGTGCTACTTGACCAATTCAATCGTACCGCCCCCAACAACTACTGTCAAAAGCTCTCAGCGACCTTTGGCGATTGTGCCACGGGTGGCAGATAAGGTCAAATAGCCAGGCCAACACAAGCCGTAAGACAACGAACACGAGCAGGGCGGCAACGACCGAGGCTGCGATGGCCGTGAGGGCGGATGAGTGCGTCATCCGCGAATTGTCCGCCGCGTCTGGCACAAAGACCCCATAGCACGCGTGCTCGCAGTCGCTCAGAAACAAGTGCGCCGGTTTCTAACCGAACACTTGATGACCTTGTGGATTCCGCCGGCCACGCTGCTGCACTTGGGCGACGATCTGCGGGCGCAGTTTCCAGCCTCTCTGAAAGATATCGCCAATCCGGAGTTGCGTGCACTGCTTGAGCAGATCGACCTGACACCTGACACTACGACAGGTTCCGGCACGGGCCATACTAAAAACACCCAACAAAGCGCAAGGCTTGCGAGAAGTGCGGGTGACACACCCCAAACACCGGTATTTCGGACAAATCCTGCCGGTATTTAGAGTAATACCGAGCAAAAGGGCGGATGGAGCGCGGCGCTGGATTTTGACGCTGCCAGACGGCAGCCGGTTGAGCATACCGGTATCGTGGGCGGAATTGTTAGTGGTCGCCGAACCGACCAGTCAGCCCGATACGAACGCCAACACCGCCCCGCCATCTGAAGGCGTCAGCATTGATCTCAGTTGCCTGCATTTGCTGGCGCAAATCGTCGACCACCTGCGTGTGAAGCACAAACAGGAGGTTGGTGATGACGGAGAGCGAAGACAGCCCGAAAATCGAAGGGTGCCCGGCATGGAGCGATTTGACAGCGCAACAACGGCAGCAAGTGATTGTGATTCTGGCCAGCGTGCTGGTCAAACATCTGGCGGCGCCACCGAGCGCGGAGGAGGAGCCGGATGTTCCTGAGCATTGATACCAGCAGCAAGATCACACGCCAGCATCGCGAGCGCCAGGTGTTTGTCTACATTCGCCAGTCAACAATGAAGCAGGTGGCCAACAATTTTGAAAGCCAGGACATGCAATATCAGCTGGCTAAACGGGCCGAGGCATTGGGCTGGTCCGCGGATCAGGTGGTGGTCATTGACGATGACCTGGGCAAGTCCGGCGCCAGCACGACAGAGCGCAGTGGCTTTCATACGCTGGTGGCGGAAGTGGGTCTGTGCCACGCTGGCATGATCCTGGTGACGGATGTCTCGCGTCTGGCGCGCAATTGCGCGGACTGGTATCAACTGCTGGATCTTGCCTCGTTGTCCGGGACGCTGATCAGTGACGCATCGGGGATATTTGAGCCGCGCAATTTTGATGACCGGCTGCTGTTGGGCATGAAAGGAACGTTCGCCGAAGCGCAGTGGTTCACAATGCGCACACAGTTGAGCGCGGCGAAATACAACAAGGCCGCGCGCGGCGAGCTCAATTTGCCGATACCGGTGGGCTACGACCGGTTGCCAAATGGCAAGACTGTGATGACGGCGGATATGGATGTGCGCAGCGCCATCAAGCTGATCCTGACACAGTTCGATGTGCTGGGGTCTGCCAGACAGGTGTTGCGCTACTTTCGCGAGCGCGAGTTGAAGGTGCCACGTGCGAAGGGTGCGGGAGCCATGCGGGAAGTGGTCTGGGAAAAGGCAAACTACCCGATGATTTACAACTGTGTCACGCAAGCCACATACACGGGGACATATTGTTACGGCAAACAACACAGCGTGCGCGCGCCTGGTGCGACAAAAAAAGTGATACAACAGGCGGTGCCGCTGGATCAGTGGCCGGTGGTGATTCACAACGCATTTGAGGCATATATCAGCTGGGATCAGTATATGCGTAACATGCGGACACTTCGAGGCAATGCCATGAGAAAGTCAGGGCCGGGCAGTGTTGGTGCGGCGGGTGGCGGGCATGCGCTGCTGGCCGGGCTGGTGACCTGCGGACGCTGTGGACAGCCGATGCATGTGCATTACACCCATTCTTCACGCTACCTGTGTGATCAAGCCAGCCGCAAGCATGACGAGGCGCAGTGTCAGAGCATCACCCTGAAACCGATCGACAGTGCGGTGGTGGACGCGTTTTTGCAGGCGCTGCAACCTGCGCAAGTGGCCACAGCGGTGGCGGCGGCGGAGATCGACGCGCAGAAAAGCGCGCTTGCCAATCATTGGCGGCTGCGCATTGAGCGGGCGCAATATGAGGCGGAGCTGGCGCGCAAACGTTACGAAAAAGTGGATCCGGATCTGCGTTTGGTGGCGTCGGAGCTTGAGCGGTTGTGGAATGACAAGCTCACCCTGTTGACTGGGCTGCAACGCGAATGGAAGCTATTGCAGGCGGCTGAGTGTGCGCCACTGACCGCCGATGATATTGCGCGCATCGAAGCGCTGTCGCAAAACATACCTGCGCTGTGGCAATCCCCGGTGACCACAATGGAGGATCGCAAGCGTTTACTACGCTGTCTGATACAGGATGTCACACTCGATACCCTGTTACGGCCGGGTGAGACAGTGGTGCACATTCGCTGGGCGACCGGCAACACCAGCACACTCGAGGTGCCGCACCCAAAGATCGGAGGACTCTGTGCGCCGAAAGAGATCGTGGAGCGCATGCGTGTTTTGTGCAAAACGCATGCCGACGGCGAAGTCGCGGACATCCTGAACGAGGAGGGCATCCGCATGGCGCGCGATCCGGGACCATGGACACGCAAGCGGGTCAGCGTGTTTCGAGCCAGCCAGGGGATCGAAACGGACTGCCCGTATGCCACGCGTACGTGCACGCTTAAGCCGCGCGGCGATGGGCTCTACAAAGTCAGTGATGTGGCGGCCATGCTGCACACGACAAACGGTCTCGTGCATCACTGGTATTACCAGGGACTCCTGGCCGGAACTCAGATATCCGAACGCATGCCACTATGGCTGCGGTTTGACGAGGACGATCGTCGCAGGATTGACCGGTCAGCCAAACCGACATCCGCCATGCTCCCGCTCAAAAAGGCGCTTGAGCGTTTCAAGTTGACGCCGGACTCACTGCGCCAGGCAATTACCGACAAGCATCTATTCGCATACCGTTTGAATCGTGGGGAAGCCTGGCGCTGGTTCATCCTGCCTGCTGTCGGCCCTTTTTGTAGTAAGTCTGATTCCCAGTGAGGTGTATCTTGAATACTCTTTTGGCGCCGATGATTGGGGCCATCTCGGCGACCGTTTGCACTTTATCGCCGACCTGTTCCGAAGCCATCACGAGTCGCCCAATCTGCTGCTGGCGCCATTTACAACGGAGCAAGTTGTCTAGTTAAGGGCCGGTTGCAAACCCAGCGGCCGCTTGTGATTGTTTCGACAGTCAGCCCTGCTTTTCAATGCGATACGGCGTCTGGTGAAGCCGTTCCGCGCCATGATCGGTAATCACATAGCCATCCTCAACGCGCAACCCGCCCCAGGGTGTGTTGAATAACGGAATATCGACCGAGATGACCATGTCTTTTTTCAAGATCGCAGGGGAGCTTGGCCCGAAGATCGGCGGCTCGAACTCGATGACACCGACGCTGTGGACGCCAGAGTATAGAAAGTATTGACCCAGCCCGCCGCTTGCGACGATCCGTCGCCCGATAGCCTCCACAGCGCGTCCTTCGATGCCCGGGCGTAGCGCCGCAAAACAGGCCTCTTGCGCTTCGATTGCCACATCCAGAGCATGCCGAATTTCCCGGCCAGGATCTCCAACCAGCACCAGGCGTCCGATCGCGGCATGATAGCCTTCGTAACGCGGGGCGATGGTCAGCAGCACCCCGTCGTTTTTGGCGATTGGGCGGAACGTCGACCGCGCCAGGATCGGGCGGGTATTTGGCCCGCTCGCAACTATTGTGTCGATGCCGGTCCCCTCAGCACCGGCCCGACGTATGGCAGATTCGATCTCGGCCGCAACGTCACGCTCTGTCACGCCTGGCTGTATTGTGTCGACTGCGGCGCGAAAACCCGCTTGGGCGATCTGATAAGCATGACGAATAACCGTCAGTTCGGCCGCCGACTTTTGGGAGCGCAAATCACACATCGCGCTTTCGATATCGAGCCACATGACATGAGGCAGCGCACGCTGAAATGCGGCCATCAGTTCGGCGTTGATCAGCCCTTGTCCCGCTAGACCGATGCGCTTCACCGCAGCAATATCCTGGCCAATCTCACCCAGAATCTCATTTAGGCTTTGAATCTTGCTATAGGGATAGTCTTCATTCGGATGGGTGAACTCGCGCAAAACCCGAACGTCCTGGATTTGATCCGCAAGTAGCGCGTACTGGTCGCTCTCCGGCCCTACAAGCATGAGTGGCAGCCCGTGTTTGGGCATCAGAATGCACACCGGTTCAAAGTGGACGGCGAAATTTGCCAGCCAACGTGCATGGGCAGCTCCATAAGTGGCGCGATCATCGGCATAGGCAATCAGCAGATCAAGTCCTTGTTCGGCCATCATCCCCTGCACCTTTTGCCACCGCACCGGATACTCGGCGGCTGGAATCGATGGTTGGGTCCGTGATTGAGTCAACATTCTTTCGTTTTACTACACATTACTCATATTGCGCGATTGCCCGTGAGTTGCTGTGAAAGCTTGTTGATGACTGACGATGACCGGTGCTGAACCCGTTGCGTCTTGCTTGCTATTCTGAAGTACATTTATTGAACAGTGCAATTGAAGAGTTGTCACCAACGGAGCAGCAACCATGATCTTTAATCCTCTATTTGGCCGAACGTTCAGTGCCAAAGTTCTGTTGTGGGTGACCGTTAGCGTTGCGTGCTTTGGAGGGCGTGCGGCCTGTGCTGGCTACTTAGCGAATCCAGACGTTCCGGCTCTCATAATGGCTGTCAAAACCTCTCGGCAACAATGCAGGATTGTGTCATCGGTGATGGATGAGACAGGGATTACGGCTGCTGGGTGTGTTTCCATTGGGTTAACCAGGCTCGGGTGTGGCGGGCCTGTGCTGGCTACCTAATCAAATCAGACGTGCCGACTCTCATAATCGCTGTCAAATCCTCTCAGCGACCTTGGGCGATTGTGTCATCGGGGACGGATAATGTCAAATAGCCGAGTCGCCTCACTAAGAATGTTACCGAAAGGGCATCGGCGCCTCACGGGAAAAGGTTACCGTAGAGGAATCGTCGCATCACCAAGAATGTTACCCAAACAAAGGGGGCAACTTGGTGAAG
>JANMNW010000647.1:0-14136 GCA_031368515.1 Chloroflexota bacterium | reverse complement strand
GAACCTGTTCTAGAACTCATCCTGAAAATATGGGCCCCACCTTTTTCGCCAACGTTTCAGGTGTGCAAGCAAGGTGGAGTTCACATTTTAGGATGAGTTCCAGGCTCTTGAGCACTTGGGTCGAACGCAGCAGCTCGCCAGCATGCCGATCGATGCGGCTAACTTAGGATAGCGCGCAGGCGTTTGGTCCATGAAAGCGCCCTTCCCCGCGAAGCGGAGAAGGGCGTTGTTCTGTCAAGTCCCATTTCAAGAAAATTTGGCTTTTGCAGTCAGGAAGTGGATCGCATTGCCGGTGGTGAGATGTCCAGGGATGCATTTGGCAGGTAATGAGATCCTGTGACTGGAACTCATCCAAAAACAGGGGGAGTTCTACCGTCTCCGCATCACGCCAAACACCACCAGGGCGACCAGTATCGCCACGATGGCCGCAATAATGCCGTAAACCAATTGCAGCGTGCCCGCATTGCCTGTGGGCTGCGCAGGGTTGACGGTTGAGATCGCCATGACCAGCGGCGTCGGCGACGCCTCAGGCGTCGGGGTTGGCAGCACGGGTGTGGCGGTGGCCGGCATTGGCGTGAATGTCGGAATCGGCTGGCCCGGCTGCAACTTGACTTCGCGCGCGGTCACCCGCACCTCGCGTTTGAGCGTGCCGTCGCTTTGCAGCACATCCATGCTCATCAACGCATGCAGCACGCCCTGCGGCTGCAGCACCAGAGCGAGCGTGTTGCCCAGCGACGAAGGCTGGCGCAACGGGAAAGGCTCCGGTGTGACAAATGCCACACCCACCCACTCAGACAACAGCAGCTGGCTTTCGGCGGCGTCGCTTTGGCTCATCGCGCCAAGAAACACCTGACCGGCATCCGACGCCGCCAATGCCGCATCGCCGCTGAGCCGCGAAAACGATTCCACCCGCTCGCCATCGCCCCAGTCCAAGCCGCGATTGGGCGAATAGCGCGACCACAGCTCGTATGGCGCCTTGGGGTCGTCGGCGCTCGAGCGCACCGATGTCCATATCATCACGACCGCGCCGTTGCTGGCGATGGCCAAATGCGGCGCGTTGACCGGACCTTCGGCCAGCTGCACAGCCGGCGTCCAGGAATCGCCGCTGTCCGCAGAACGCGAGTAAAAGATCGCGCGCTTGCCGGCGCCATCGGACGTGGCCGCCCGCAGCCATGTGGCATGCAGCACATTGGCGCGCGCATCCATCAGTATGCGCGCATCCTGCACGCCGTTCCAGCCGGCGGCCGACGCATCAAACACCAGCGTGGGCGAAAGCCAGCTCGTGCCGGCGTTCATCGAACGCGAGAGATACACGCCGCGGGCTTCGTTGAAGCCCACCGGATACAACACATACAGCTGTTCGCCGCGCGGATCGGCGGCTATTGAGGGCGTGCCGCCCACCTCCGACGGCGCAGGCAGCGCCTCGGCATGCGACCAGCCTTCGCGCGATTGCACTTCGCGCAAGAACGCGCGGCTGTAGAACACCCGCCCGCTTTCGCCCCCGCGCCACACCGCGTGCGCGCGCGTGCCCTGCACCGCCATCGACGGGTTGTCCATGCCAACCGGCTGTATGCGCGATCCGCTGGTCACGCTGTTTACGGACGCCACAATCGATCCAGCCGGCCAGGTGCCCTGCGCGCCTTCGCTGACATACAGCGCCGTGGCTCGATCGGCGCCTTCGCGTTCCGCCACGCTCCACATGGCGTATGGCGTGCCATTTTCGCCTTGCACGCCGACCAGGTTGATGATGCGCCCCGTTTCAGCCGAGATTCGCACCGGCACCGTCCACGGCTGCTTCAGGGCCGGAATAAATTCAGCCGCAGGAATGGTGTTGACCGCGGCATAGACGTCGCGCCGCACATCGCAGCCGATAAACGCCATCAGCTTACCGCGCATCGCCACATCCACGCACGCCAGCTCGCGCGCGCGTCCGCCGGCCGTGTCCTTCAAGCTCAAGTCCACCGGAACCGGGCCGTTCCAGATCGACCCATCCCACACCGCAAGCGTGACAGCCGTGTCGGCACCGCCGGCGCGATCCGGCACGCCAATCAGCCACAGTTGATTGCCGCTGGTCGCAAATCGCCAGCTTGCCGGACACACCGTCAGCGCGCCAAAGATGCGTTCGGGCGCCGACCAGGTGGCGCCGCCGTCGGTCGAACGCCGCTGTGTAAAGCCGCAACCGGCCGCGCTTTCATCACGCCAGATCAGCAAAAAATCGCCGTTCGGCGCGCGCGTGATGCTCACCCGGGCGGCCAGACCCATTTGATCGCTGCGCTCTACCACTGGCTGCGGTTCGCTCCAGGTCTTGCCGCCGTCGGTCGAGCGCACAAAGCGGCTCTGCTCTTCGCGCGCTTGAAACCAGGCCAGCAACACAGTTCCCCTGCCGTCGCTGGCCACGCTCAGCTGCACGTCGCCGGGCTTGGCCGTGCGAAAGTAGGGCGAGATCAACACGGCGGACAAAAACGGCGTCGGACCGCGCCGAGAATAGTAGATGCCTGTGGGCTGCGTGCGTGTGTTGATGACGGTGTAGGCCAGGTGCAGCGTGCCGCTCACGTCCAGCGACGCATCCGTCGCCAGGACATCGCGCGCAAGAACAAGCGGCAGGCTGAATTTGTCATTAACCACCTGCGCATATTGCAGCTGGTTCTCAGCCGTTCTAAACAAGAGATGGCCGACGTTGTTCTCGCCGAATGCGAAGCTCACATCTTGCGGGGGCAAAGCCACTTTGCGCTCGGTGATGGCCTTGTCGAATCCGCCAATGATCGCCGGCAGCAGCACCGGCGGGCTCCAAACCGGCGCGGTGCTGGTAAACACGCCGCGTGAATAGCGCGTGCCGTCAATCTCATCCCACCACAGCGCGTGCAAACCCTGGTTGGGCGAAACGGCGATCACCGGCCGCGTAGCGCCGCCCGAGGTGGACAAATTGACCGGCTCTGTCCACAGCGTGTCCGTCTGGGCCGCGCCAGGCGCGGAATGGAGCAGCGGGGCGGCGCACATCAGCGCACAGGCCAACCCGGCGAGGGCCTTGCGCGCGCCCGAGGATCGGGAGCTCGAGGATCGGTGCAGATTTGTCGGTGGAGTCTTCAACGTGGTCATGGGTTTTCACCGAATCGAAAGCGCCAGCGCCGCTTCCATGCGGCTGGCGCGGATGTTGTCTTTGATAAAACTGGCATACCAGGCAAACCGGCCGCTAAGGCGATTGCGGACATCGGGCACACCTCGCCAAATCTCAGCGGCTCTTTCCAGGCGCTGAGCATCATTTCCGGCAACGGCAAACGCTTCGCCGGCCAGCAGCCGCGTCGTGTGATCGCTCACATCCCCCTGATACGCGGCAGCAAGGTGTTTGAATGCCGAATCATACAGTCCAAAGGTCAACTCCATCTGGCCCAGCCGCCGGTTGGCGCTGGTGTTGACAGGATTCAGCGCCAGCGCCTGCGCGTAATAGCTCATCGGCTCGTTCATCGAACCGCGCAATGACAGGCGCGCCGCGTCCTGCAGCCCCCAGCGCTCGTTCATGCCGTTGCGATAGATGCCCAATTCCATCTGGGCCTGGCGCAATGCGCCGAGGTTGGCATACACGCCCGAGCGCGCGGCCGGTAACAGCCAAGCCACCGCAACCAGAGCGGCCAGCCCGCCAAGCACTTGCGCCGAAGCCCGCGCAAATGCGCCAACCTCCGCCACCAAAGAGGCAGGCTTTGCCGCCGAACGCAGGAGCAGCGCAAACGGCACAAACAGCGCCGGCAGAAATATCACGTCGCCGTGAAAGGGATCGTCGATCATGCCATGCACCAGCGCCACTACCAGCCCCAAAAATCCGCTCAACAGCCAAGGTCCTTCGCCAGCCAGCCGCGGGCGTAGCGCCACGACCCATGCGGAAAACACCATGCCAACAAAGGCGATCAAACCGAGCAAGCCCTGGCTTAGCCAGATGTTGGCATACAGATTGTGCGCATGTTGGAGAAAGGGCACATGCGTGAGCAGCGCATACGTCGAGTAGGCCAGCGCAAACCCGTCGAACCCGATTCCCGTGAGCCAGTAATCGCGCAGCAGCAGATTGACATCCGCCAGTTCGGCACGGGTGCCGATGGCCGCCATCCCAATGCCGCCGCCCAGCATCACCAGCACGCCCAGTGCGGCAAAAAACGGCAGGCTGCGGTCCAGTTGCGCGCGTGTCCTTTCGGGCGCACGCCGCAGCAGCGCGAGAAGCGCCGCGCACAGCGCCGCCGCAAACAACGCCACCAGCGCTCCGCGCGAGAGCGTCAGCAGCAACGCGCTGCCGGACACAACAAGCGCCGCAACCGCGACAACGCGTGTGGCGCCGCGCGCACGCGAGGCCGCAATGGCTTGCATGGGCATGAGCATGGCCAGAATGCCGCCGATGGTGTTGGTGTTGACGGGAAGCGCTGGAAAGACGCTCGGCACCTGCGCCAGCACCCGCAACAGCGGATCCAGCGCAGACAATTTGCCCAGGCGCAGCAGCCACTCGTTGCTCAACAAAAAGTAGACCGCCAACCCAAGTCCTGCCGCCGGCAGCGCGTTCAGCACAGAGCCTGGCAGCCAGCGTATCGCAAGATACAAAAGGATGCCTATGGCGAAATACGCAAGACGCGCATACGCCGCCGGCGGATCAAAGCTGATCGCCGCGCCATACAGCGCGGTGAGAGCGAAGAGCGCAAAGAAAACTGCAAATATCGCCCGCACAGGTTCCGAGTAACCTTTTCGCTCACCAGCCGGGGCGTCGCCTTTCGGCACGGCCTTCCAGCTTGCCAACAAGCCGACACCCGCGAATGACACAGTTGCCGCCTGACCCTACCCCCACTGCCAGCTTGATCAGACAGGCGCCACCCGACTGGCGCCTGTTTGTGTTGAATCGAGACTAACCCTCGCCTTTCCCCAGCGACCACTTGAGAGAGCCGATTGCAATTTCGGCCGCCGAGCGGATGACCTGCGGGCCGTTGATGCTCTTAATAAAGGTCATCACCGGACCCGGGCGGAAGGCCCATTCGCGGAAGGCGCGCTTTTGCCAGTACTCCAGCTCCTCGGCTTTCAAACCGGGATAGTCGAGCACGGTGCCCTTGTCCATGTCCACCTGTTCCCATTGCGTGTCCGCGCGGAACCAGTTGTTTTCAAGCACTTCGAAGAAGAACGGCGTGCCCGGATACGGGGCAGCCACGTGGAACAGCGCCACATCGAGCGGCAAAGCTTTGGCGAAGGCGATCGTCTCTTTGATCGTCTCGACCGTCTCGCCCGGCAACCCGATGATGAAGTAGCCCCAGTTTTTGATGCCGGCGTTGTGCGCCCACTTGAGCGAGCGCGGCGCCTGCTCCATGCGGTAGCCCTTGGCGGCCTTGCGCAAAATCTGCTCGTTGGAGCTTTCGATGCCCCACGAGATCAGGTTGCAGCCGGCCTTGCCCATCAAGTGCAACATTTCCTCGTCAACATAGTCCACGCGGCTGTTGCACGTCCACGACAGCTCGATCTTCTGCTCGATCATCAGCTTGCACAGGTTCATGACCTGTTCACGGTTGACGGTAAAGAGATCGGCATACATATGCACGTGCTTGACGCCGAGCTTCTTGAGGAACCACAGCTCCTCCATGATGTTCTCGGGCGAGCGCAGGCGGATCGAGTACTGATAGCTGACGTGCTTGATGCAGTATTTGCAGCCTGCCGTGCAGCCGCGACTCGTCACGATAAACGTGTACGGGCCTTTGATCATCGGAATGCGGTACTTCTCGTATGGCAGCAGATCGTGGCGCGGGATCGGCAGATCGTCCAGGTTGCGCACAAAGGGCCGGTCGACATTGACGACCACATTGGGGCCGTTGCGCCAGACCAGGCCTTTCAGCGCGGCAAGCTGTGTGGCCGAAATCGGCACGCGCTCGTCTTTGAGTGCTTCGTCGCGCTCAAACGACCAGGCCGGCTTCCACAAAATGTCGGCGTCGGCCATCACGCGCGCCCAATGCCCGTCGGCATCGGCGTGCGAGCCATCTTCTTTGATCAGCTTGCCGTCTTCGAGCTTCCATGCGCCGCTGGCCTGCTTCATGGTGTCCAGCAGCTCGCGCAGAATCAGCTCCGGCTCGCCGCGCAGCACAAAATCGAGCGCGGGGAACTGCTCCATCGTTTCGCGCGGCATGGGCGTGACATGCGTGCCAAACGCCAGCGTGATGGCGCCCAGGCTGCGCGCCAGAAAGCAGCCATACATGTCGTTGGTCAGCGTCGGCGCGGTGACCTGAGTGAGATAGAAGCGCGGGCGCAGCTCGCGCAGCTTCTTTTCGAATTGTGCCCAGTCCATGCGCTCGGCGTTGGCATCGATGATGGCGACGGTGTGATCCTTTTCAAGGATCGCTGCCATTTGCGCCAGTTCCATCTGCGGCCAAATCATGTTTTCGCGGCTGCGACGGCCGACGCGGTGCTGGCTGCGAATCCAGATCGCGCCATCGGGCGTGGGCGGGTTGACAAGCACGATGTCGGTCTTGTAGGGCGGCTTGCGCACGCCCTTCATTCGCACAGCCAAATCGGCGTCGGGAAACTTGGGCGGCGGCAGGTTGCGCACACCGCGCGTGCCGAGATTGAGTTTGAGCTGATCTTCCGGAGTAACCAGTTTTTTGGCTTCCTCAAACGGATCTTTTTTGACGGGCGGGGACGCCGGCGCGGCTTGCGTGCCCGCAGGCGCGGCCGACTTCATGCCGCCGCCCATGGATTTAACCTTGTCCGAGGCAGTCTGCGGAGTCGCAGCTGGCGCAGCCTCTTGTTTATTTTCATCGCTCATAGCACACCTCTTGATCAACACTTGATGGCAGCAACACAATCGGACCGCTTGCCCGAACCACGCTCCTGCAAAATTTATTTTTCGGTTTACTTGATCGCGCTTCCCTGCAGATCACTTTCCGTCTTGCCTTCGCGCTGGCTCAGTTCCTCGAGCGTGCGCATCACAAACCACGAGATTACCAACTGCACTCCGATGACGATCAGCATCGCGCTGCCCAGCAGCCAAAACCACAACCGGTCGATCGACCAGCCGTTAAAGCTCAAGGCCAGGCTGATGAGGCTTACAACGACGCCCAGCACGATGCCTGCGCCGCCGATCCACCAAAACTCGCGGTCGAGCGGCTTTGAGAATACCGGACGGCCAAAGATCGACTGGCGAACCGTGCGCTGATGAAACAGCGACACGAGATAGTTGAAGGTCATGCCCAGCGTAAACAGGCTGACGCCGGCCACAGCCAGCACGACTGCAACATGCAGACCGTAGACGCCCAATGGGCCAAGCACGGTCACGCCGCTTGCGCGCATCACGGTTAACACTCCGGCGACGATCAGCGCTAGCAGCACGCCGACCACTCCAATCCCTCCCAGGATGCGGGCCGGATTATACGTGAGCGCGGTCCAGACGATGGCGCTTAAGAAACGCCAGCCATCGCGCAACACGCCGAGCTTCGAATGACCCAAGCGCACGCTGTGAGGAATCGGCACTTCGGCCAGCTTGATGTTTTCGTGCATGGCACGCGTGCTCATGGCCGGCGTGAAGTTTAGGCCGTCGGGCAGCGGATACAAGCGCGCCAGAACGTCGCGGCGGAAGACGCGCATGCCGCTGGCCACATCCGTGACTCTGCTGGCGCCGATCAGGCTGACCAGCTGGGCAAACAGGAAATTGCCAAACTGGCGCACGGCCGGGCTTTCGTTCTTCTCGCCTGACATGCGCGAACCCACGACCATGTCCGCTCCCTTGAGCGCTTCCTCGCACATGCGCGGAAAGTATTCAGGCGGATACGTGCCATCGGCATCCAGAAAGGCCAGCAGATCGCCGGTGGCATGGTGAAAGCCGGTTTTGAGCGCGCCGCCGTAATTGCGGTTTTTGGCGTGCTGTATTAAGCGCACATTCGGATAGCTGCGCACGATCTCCGGCGTGCGGTCTTTGCTGCCGTCGTCAACGACGATCAGCTCGAGCTCGCCCACGCCCTTTTCTTTCAGCGCGCCGCGCACGCTCAGCACTCGCTCGACGATGTTGGCGATGCCATCTTCTTCGTTGTAAGCTGGAATGACTACCGATAGCTTCATTTTCTTTTGCTCGTTCATTGGCGCCGTCTCCGGCGCCGTTTGCGGTGCTTTCGGCATCTTGCCGTACGCCACGCCTCCCATTACAGTCATGTCACCCTCCTCGCTAGTCCCTTGCTTATCCGCGCTTACTGCCGCGCAGCTTCATCCTCTGACAAAAACACGCGCCCGCGCTGCTTAATGGCAGTCTCAGGCGTTATTTCCTTGATCACGCTCGCCGGCACGCCGCCCACCACGGTGTGCGCCGGCACATCCTTCGTCACAACCGCGCCTGCTGCGACCACCGCGCCCGCGCCCACGCGCACGCCGTCGGTGATCACCGCGCCGGAACCGATCCACACATCGTCCTCGATCCAAATCCCTTCAGCCGTGATGCCTTGCTCGGTGAACGGCCGCGCCGGATCATCAAACACATGATTCACGGCGATCAGCTGGCATAGCGGCGATGTGTAAACACGGTCGCCGATATGGATGCCACCCTGCCCGCGCAACACATTCATCTCGCCGATCAGGCTGTTCTTGCCAATCCAGATGCCGCTCGCCGGCATACCGCGAAAGTTATATACATGCAGCACGCTGCCGTGCATCACATAGGTTCCGGCGCCGATGTCAACACCGCCCGGGCAAGCATGGATGTAAACGTTCTGATCCAGATAACTGCCCGCGCCCAGCTTGATGCGGCTGGCGAATCGCAAACGCGTGCGATCCTCGATGGCGGCCAGACCCTCCATGCGGAGAATCAGACGGTAAACAATGGCCCGCAACGCCACGCCGATGATGGTCGGCACGCCTCCGAATATCCACTGGACAAGTTGCTCCAATACATAACGAAGCGGATTGTCCGCCTGGCGATTGAGATACAACTTGAGCGTGTCCACGATGAGCCAACTTTAGCAAGCAGCTAACGGCAAGCTGCATCCACCACACCAGCCCCCGCAAAGCCGGCATTTATGCACAAGAATAGCGATACAGACGCACCGCAATTCACAACTTGCACCGATATTACATCCAATACGCAACTTTTGAGCATTGTTGCATTTCGCAACAGCTGCGCATCGGTCCATGGGCCTAAAGTCTTGCGTCTGTAAGACTTGTCGCTGTGATAGTCGCTTGTGTAGCAGGAGTCCACATGGAGTTGAGCGCAGGGTGTGGGACCCTCACCCTGCGTAACACACAATTTCCGGTAGCATTGCCCGTCGATGCCCTTCTACGACCGCGTGCTGCGACCGCTGCTGTTCCGGCTGGATGCCGAGCGCGCTCACCATTTGACGTTGACCGCGTTGCAGCTTCCCCTGGCTGCGCGCATTCTGCGCGCGCGCTACGGGAATGCCCGGCACAATCCGATCCAGGCGTTTGGCATTAGCTTTCCAAATCGCATCGGCCTGGCCGCCGGCTATGACAAAAATGGCGCCGCCATTGACGGGCTCAGCGCGCTGGGTTTTGGCCATCTGGAACTGGGCACCGTCACACGCATCCCGCAAGCGGGAAATCCGCGCCCGCGCGTGCATCGCGTGCCCGAGGTGCGCGGGGTGATCAACAGCATGGGCTTCCCCAACAACGGCGTCGCTGCGCTACTGCAACATCTGGCCAAACTGCCGCCGCCCGGCCAACGCCGCGCGCTGCTAGGCATCAACATCGGCAAAGGCAAAGACACGCCGATCGAACGCGCAGCCGAAGACTACTGCGCGCTGTACGCGCAGGTGTCGCCATACGCCGACTATGTGGCGATCAACATCAGCAGCCCCAACACGATGAACCTGCGGCAGTTGCAGGCCAGGGAGGCAATTTTGGAGCTGCTCAAAGCGGTGGCGGCCTCCAGAAGCTCTGAGTCGCGAGTCCCGCGTGCCGAGAATCGCGACTGGGGACACGGGACTCGCGACTCGGGGTTCCGAACTCCCATCCTCGTAAAAATCGCGCCCGATCTGAGCCCGGCAGAAATCGACGATGTGCTCGACGCAATTTCGCTTGCTGGGCTGGACGGCGTGATCGCTACCAACACCACGCTCTCGCGCGAGGGCGTGCCCGCCCACGCAGCCGCGCTCAAAGGCGGTCTGAGCGGCGCTCCGCTCACCGCTCGCGCAACAGGCGTTATCGCGCACATCGCGCGCGTCACGGGCGGCAGGCTGCCCATCATCGGCGTGGGCGGCATCATGACTATCGACGACGCCAAAGCAAAACTCGACGCCGGCGCCGCCTTGTTGCAGATCTATACCGGCCTGATTTACGGCGGGCCCGGGCTGGTGAAGGCGTTGAGCCAACAGCTACAAAACCTTGACTGAGAGATCAACTCTTTTCGCAATTTCGCCAGCCGGTGCGCAGCCCCGGCGGTCGCCCTTGTCATCACTTCCCTGCTCTATTTCGCAATCGGCGCATTTCAGATTCGCTCGCCCGGTTTGATGTATGACGAAGCGGCCGATGCGGTGCCGGCCAAACGCCCCGTGTGGCGCGCACTATCACGCTCTTCGGGCGCGCCATTTGGCTACAGCTTGCCGAAGGGCCCGCCGCCCCGTGTCTACCAGATCCGGGTCGGCATTTACGATAGCGCCACCCAGACGCGCTATGGCATCCGCGACCTCCTCAACGATGTGGGCGGCAACACACTGATGCTGCAATCGTTGGAAGTGCGCTGAGCCGGTCATCGTTAGCCAGCCCGATTGCGGAATCACCACCGCGCGGCAGCCAGGGACTAATTCGCGCGAATCCAAGCCACGACTTCATCGCGCTGCGCGGACGTCATGCGGGAGGAAGCCACCAGCGCGTCGAGGATGTCCGGCAGCGTCATAACCGCGTGCAAGGCGACGCCGCGCGCGCCCAGCTCGGCCGTGCCGCCCTGCTGGCGATCGATCAACACAATGATGTCCTTGACCCGCAAACCTTCATCCAGCAGTGGTTTGAGCGCCTCGATTTTGGCCGTGCCTTTGGTGATCAGATCATCGACCATCAACGCCGTCTCGCCGGCTTTGTATTCGCCTTCGATCAATTTGGCAGTGCCATAGTCTTTGGCCTCTTTGCGCGGATAAATCAGCGGCCGGTCCATCTCCAGCGACACGGCCACGCCGATGGGCAGGCCGGCATACGGCAGCGCCGCCAGCCGGTCAAACACAAGCGCTTTGTCTTGCGCCAGCCTGGCCATGGCCGCGCCGACTTTTCGCAGCACTTTGGGATGCGTGACCAGCAAGCGCAGATCGATGTAAATCGGCGAGATCAGTCCGCTCTTGAGCTTGAACTGGCCAAACTTCACGCAGCCAATATCGAACAGGTCAGACGCCAGCGCGGTAATGTCGGTTTGAATCATGACGGCGGCATTATCGCCCGCATCTCTTCGACCATCTTGAGCGCGGCCGCGCGCGCGGCGTCGGCGAAATCGGTCATGCGCGAGGCATACAGAATCGAGCGCGAGGCGTTGATCACCGGGCCGAGCCCGTCGCGCGTGCGGCCATGACACACGGCCAACGCAAGATCGCCGCCCTGCGCGCCGACGCCGGGAATCAAAAACGGCAGCTCCGGCGCGATCTCGCGAATGCTGGCCATCTCTTCGGGCGCGGTGGCGCCCACAACCAGCCCGCATGCGCCCGGGCCCTCGGCATTCCACACGCTGGCGCGTCGCGCCACGCGTTCATACATCGGCTCGCCGTTTGGCGCATCGCCGCCGGCCACGGCCAGGTTTTGGAACTCGCCGGCATTGGCGTTGCTGGTGCGCGACAGCACAAACGCCGCTTTGCCCGGGTATTTCAAAAATGGCCTGACCGAATCGCCGCCCATGTAGGGCGCAAGCGTGACCGCATCGGCGTTGAACTGTTCAAACGCGCCGCGCGCATAGGCTTCGGCCGTGTTGCCGATGTCGCCAAACTTGCCGTCCAGGATGATCGGGATGTGCGATGGAATCGAGCGCACGATGCGCTCCAGTGCCACGATGCCCGCCGCGCCTTCCGCCAAAAAGAAGCCCAAGTTGGGTTTGTAGGCGCACACCAGATCCTGCGTGGCCTCGATGATCGCCCTCGCAAACGGCAGCATCGGCTCATCGTGCAAGTGCATCGGCGCCGGGCCGTTTGCGATCACAATGTCCAGACCGACGCAAAGATAGCTGCGATTGCGCTGTTGCGCCGCGCGGAGTTTTTCGATAAATGTCATGGTTCATTCCGTTGCCAAAAACTGATGGTCAAGCCGCTGTCGGGATACTGTCTCTCGTCGATCTTGCTATAGCCGCGCACTTCGCCAAAGCGCGCGACGATTCGTTGCTTCCAGGCGTTTTTGGACTGCATGTCGGCAGTGTTGAATAGCGGCGACGATTCGTCCACGTCAATGAGCGTCACTTGCGCGCCCGGATTCTCGTCTAGCCACAGTTGGACCCGCTCGATGTCGTCTTTGGCATCGCGCGGCGGCGCATCATACTGAACGGCCGGGTTGTTGGCAAAAGCCGGCAGCGGGCGCAAGCGCCACTCAAACAGCGGCGGGCTCAACTCGCCAAACGTGCCGATGATCAGCACGGGGTTGGCGCCATCCTGCCAGCGCACGATCTGGTTCGTCGCCGCGCGCATGTCGTCGGCCGGATGACCCGCCCACACCGGCTGCAGGCGCGGCAGCCAGATCAACCAGCTACCCAGCGCAACGGCCACCACGCCCACCAGCGCCAGGCGCATGCGCACCCGATCGCGCGCCCACGCCGCCAGACCCAACCCGGCCAACAGCCACAACGAGGGAAAGATCGGCGTGATGTAGCGTTGCGATTTGAGCTGATGCGCGGTGGCCAGCACAAATCCCAGGCCGAAGAAAATGGCCAGCAACGCCACGCCTGGATGACGCACCTGCCGCAGCGCGTATCCGGCTGCCAGAAGTGCCGCGACCAGAACAAGCCAATGCGGCATCAGCCAGTCGCCGGCGGCGCGCACGTAGTACAGCAGGTTTTGCGCGCTCCAAAATACATAGCCCGAGTCCTCGTTGGACACGAAGTACGCAAAATCGCGCCACTTGACTGTGTTAAACGCGCTGACGCCGGCGGTATCGGTGAAGAACCACGCCAACAGCCCCAGCGCAAATGGCGCATATAGCGCGAAGAAAGTCCCGAGTCGGAAGTCCCGGGTCGGAAGTCCCGAGTCCCGAGTCCCGAGTCCTGAGCGCGCCGCGCGAGTGCTGCCTGCAAGACCGACGCTTGGGACTCGCGACTCACCACTCAGGACTCGGGACTCAGGACTTCCGACTCGGGACTCAGGACTCAGGACTCGCGACTCAGGACTCTGGACTCGAGCCCTCCAGCGCATCGCAAGATCGACAGAGCCCACAGCCGCAAGCGCAAACGCCGCGTAGTTGTATTTGGTCAAGAACAGCAGAAAGAGCGCGATGCCGGTCGCTGCATACCAAGCGGCGCGACCGCTGCTGAGCGCGCGCAAAAACGCGCCAAACGCGAGAAAGATCATAAACGCCACCGGCGTCTCCTGCATCGCCCAACTGCTCACGAATAGCCAGCCAGGGGCGCTCAACGAGATCAGCCCGGCGATCAACGCCGCGGGCGGCGCCAGCGCGCGATCGATCTGTTGCGCCAGCACGCACGCCAGCAACAGCGTTGCGACCAGCATCACATAGGCGAATGTGCGCGCGCTTTCGTCTGAGCGCCCAAACGCCGCCAGAAAGGGCGCTTGCAGTATCGAGAACATGGGCGGCCACAGTGTCTGAATGTGAAAGTCGCCCCAGAACGCGCGCAGATCGAGGTTGCGAATGTCGCGCAACAGATAAAACGCGGGCAGGCTGTGCGCCGCTTCATCGAAATTGAGTGGCGCGGCGGGCGCGATCAGGCGCGCAAACACTTCACGGCCAACCACTGCCGCAAGCACCGGCAACACGGTCAACACGATCAGCCATTGCCTGCGGTGCGACATCGCGCGGAGTATACCCAGCAGGGGCGCGCTAAGGCAGCATAAACCTTCCCAACAGCACCAAATTGTCGCGCGCAGGCGCGCCGTTTTGCGCCGCCGGCCAGCGTTCGAAGCTGTCGCGATCGTACACACCGGCATACAGCGTGTACTCGCCGGCTGGCGCATTCGCAGGCAACGTGATGCGATGGGCTTGATCGATGCCCGCGCC
>JANMNW010000606.1:0-1730 GCA_031368515.1 Chloroflexota bacterium | reverse complement strand
CGCATTACGCTGGCATTGAACGAATTCCGGCTTCGGTTACTCCAACCCTATGTTGAGGAGATGACCATGAAGCGATGCTCTATCGTGCTGACCGTTGCGGTCCTGGCGCTGGCAGGCTGTGAATCCAATCCGGTGACGGGCCGCAAGCAACTCATGCTGGTGTCGGAAAGTACGGCAATCAGCGAATCCAAGGCGGCCTATGTCGCCCTGCTCCAGCCGCTGGCGAAGCAGGGCAAGCTCGACTCCGATCCGGCTACGGTGGCTCGTGTGCAAGAAATCACCAGCCGTCTGATTGCGCAAGCGATCAAATACCGGCCCGAAACGAAGGATTGGGAATGGAGCATCAAGTTCATCGACGATCCCAAAACCGTGAATGCGTGGGCCATGGCAGGCGGCAAGATTGCGATTTATACCGGGCTGATTCAGCAGATCAAACCGACCGATGATGAACTGGCGCAGGTATTGGGCCATGAAATTTCTCATGCCCTTGCCAAGCACACAGCGGAAAGAATGTCGCGTGCCATTGCCATGCAGGTTGGACTGGGCGCGCTGGCCATTAGCCAGAGCAACATCGAATACGCCAATCTCACGCTGACTGGCGCGCAGGCTGCTGCAGTCGTCGCGCTGGAACTTCCGAACAGCCGCACCGCGGAGTCGGAAGCTGATCGCATTGGCATCGAATTGGCGGCCAAGGCGGGTTACGATCCACACGCTGCGGTGACCCTATGGGAAAAAATGGGCAAGGTTGGCGGCGGTGACGGCAAATCGCGAACCGACTTCCTGTCTACTCACCCCGCACCGGCGAAGCGCATGGAAACGCTGGCCGAATTGGTTCCACAGATGATGCCTTACTACCAGGACAAATCGCCGCGTCCGACCTACCCGCTGCACGCTTCGAACATGCGCGAGGTTGTTTTTTTCGCACTCGCTTCGAATGTGGGCGATGCCAAGTAGTCGCTGAACCCCTTGTTGCACTTCAGGCCGATCTTTCCAGGCGGCGACTTGTTCGGTTGAAACTCGTGGCAGACCTGTCGTCCGGATGCGATAGTTTTCCAGTCATGGGGCCGGCCCCGGTCGATAATTGACGTTCTGCGCCCTCTATATTCCCAGCCGGAATTTCCGTATTCGGGCTACCACTTGTCCCTCGGCTGCAGAAACTCCCGATAAATCTTCAGGTTTGACAATCTCAACGAGATTGCTGTGTCCTTGCGCGCCGAGCTGGCATGGCGGTTGCGCGTTGTAAGTTGCGCCCGGGTGGCTTGAACGCAAGGGAGGCCTTGGGGAGTTATCCGCATGGCTCGGCCGATCCCGGGCGCACCGTCGAATTATGCTGACGCCCATCTCAAACGTAAATGTAGCGATAGATCGACATAGCTCGCGCTAATCGCTTGCGGGATTTACGCCCAAGTACAGCAACTTAGTTTTTCGCAAGACAAATCTTCGCCGTTGCGGCGGACTATTTTTGTCAAGATTCCTCTACGCTGCCGTAGAATTACCGCTTGTTTCCGTCAGGGGAAAAAGTGAATGCGGTAATTGGGTGGCTGCGAGATAACACGCTCCACGCGCCAGATCTTCGGCGCTGGCGCCGAGCGTGTCATGTTGCGCTTTGCGCCTGGTTTATTGTTATCGCGCCTATAAATTCGGCTGCTGCAGATGGCGCGCCGCAGGATGATGCCACGGTGCGTGCGCTCGCTGAAGTGATCAAACAGGTCAAAGCCAAGTATGTCGGC
>JANMNW010000605.1:0-6948 GCA_031368515.1 Chloroflexota bacterium | reverse complement strand
GCCTCAGGGCTAGGCGCGGCGGCCAGAATATCCTGCCAGATCTGTGTGTTGAGCAGGCCGGGCGAAATCGCATTGACGCGGATGCGTTGCGACGCCATCTCCAGCGCGATGCTCTTCCCCAAACCCACCACGCCCCACTTGGCCGCGTCATACGGCCCGGCGCCGGGCAACACTGCATGGCTATGCACGCTTGAGATGTTCACGATGCTGCCGGCCGTGGGCGTCTGACGCAGCATTTGCTTGCACACAAACTGCGTCAGAATAAACACCGCGCGCAGATCGACGCTGATGATGCGCTGCGAGTCCTCGGCTGTGGTGTCGAGAAATGGCTTGGCAAAGTTGATGCCGGCGTTGTTCACCAGACCGTCGATGCGGCCAAACGCGCGCACGGTTTCATCCGCCAGCGCCTGCAAAGCCGCGTCGTCGCGCACATCGCACGTCTGCGCCCGCGCGCGTTCGCCCAGCGACACGGCCACGCGTTGCGCCGCGTCGCCGCGCACATCGGCGATCATCACATGGGCGCCTTCGCGGTGGCACACGCGCGCGATGCCCTCGCCCAAGCCGCCGCCGGCGCCGGTCACGATGATAGTTTTTCCAGTCAGAAGCATGATTGCTTGTTCTCCTGTCGATAGAACGAATCGCCCGTAGCTGGCGGCTGATCATTCGCTGCGTTTTGCGTCGCCGCTTTGAGTTGAAGCTGAAGCGTTGGCCTGTGCCAGTTTGAGCAGTTGCTTTGGCGCCACAAGCGTCCAGGCTGTTTGGATGTGAAAGTTCAAGTCGGCGTCGCTGATTTCAGCCAGTTCAATCCCCACCCACCCCCGCCCGCCAACATACGGTGGCTTGAAGTATGTCTTGTTCGACCCTTCGATAAGCGTTGCTTGAATGCCTGGCGGCGCCGGCACCCAGACGGCGACATGTCCATCGCCATGATGATTGTTTGCGAACATGACGAATACCTTCTTGCGGACGAAAAGAGTCGGTTCACCGTGCGATAGCCGCTCGGTTGTCTCAGGCATAGCCAGACATGTCCGTCGAACGCGATCCAGCAGCACATTATGTGCAGATTGGCGTTTCACGTCAGTGCGCCTTCGCCAAAAATCACCGGAAAAGCCGTGCCCCGTTTGGATTGTGTGGAAGCGTCCATGTAGCACACGCTGAACGCGCGGCGCGGGATGGCTGTGCGGTTGACGTCCGATGAATGCAGCGTCCAGTTGTGCAATAGCAGCGCCTCCCCTGCCGGCACTTCGAGAAAAACGGGTTTGTGCGCGGCGAGCAGCGCGTCAACTTGATCGGGCCGCAAGAACCCCGAGCTGTCTTCCGGGTTGAGCAGCGCTCGATGCGAACCGGGGATCACTTGCACACATCCGTTGGCGATGGTGGCCGGGTCGAGCGCGATCCAAAGGGTGACCAGCGGATCGCGATCGAGATCTGTCCAGCGATCCTGATGCCAGGCTAGCGGCGTGCCTTTTTCGGAAGGCTTGTTCATGAACATGGCGCGCAAGCATGACACCCGCGCACCCGCGGCATAGACCGTTTCGCAGATGTGCTTGAACAGCGGCTTCTGTATGCAGGCTAGAAACAGCGGATCGAGCTCCAGATCCTGGATCTTGCGATAAGCCAGCGTGGCGCCTTTGAATCCTTTGGTTTGCGGTCCGGTGTCGGAGATGTTGCCGGTGGTGCTGTCGAGCTGCATCATGATGCGCTCGTAGGGCGCCTGCGCGCGTCCGAGCATGATGTCGTCGATGCGCTGTTGCAGCGCGGCTAGTTCGTCGGCGCCCAGCACCGGGCCGAGCGGCAGAAAGCCGTCGCGTTCGAAGCGCTGCCATTGTTCTCCGGTCAACGTGGACATGTGCACGGAGTGTGCACCAGCTTTCCTGCCGCCGCAATTGCGACGACAATGACCGCATCATGACGACGCTTACAGCCGAACAAAAGCGCGAGTTCGTCGAACAGGGCTATTTGCGCGTGCGCAATGTAGTGCCGCTTGAGAAAGTCAACGCCGCGCTCAAGGCGATTAACCACAGCCTGGGCGAAGGCATTGATCCAGCGCAGATTCAGATTTTTCGCTCACGATCATATGCACCGGAGCTTCAGCGGCAGGCGGTGATCACCGATTTGTACAACGCCACGCCGGCGCGCGATATCGCGCAATCACTGATCGGCGCACACAAGCCAGCGGAGGCGGGGCAGATCGCGCTACGATTTCCGCTGGCCGGCGACACGGCGCGGCCGCCCGCGCCGCATCTCGACGGTATGTACGCGCCCACCAACGGCGTGCCAGAGGGCCGCATCTTGAGCTTCACGCTGTTGCTTGGTGTGGTGCTGAGTGATGTGCATGAGCCGTGGTCGGGAAATCTGACCGTGTGGCCGCGCACGCATCATGTGTATGAGCGCTACTTCCGCGAGCACGGGCCGGAGGCGTTGCTCAACGGCATGCCGCCGGTTGAGTTGCCTGAGCCGGTGCATCTCACCGCCGACGCCGGCGATATTTTTCTGGCCCACTATCAGCTGGCTCATAGCGCCGCGCCGAATCTGTCTCCAAACGTGCGCTATGCCATTTACTTTCGACTCATGCCGCCCGATCATAATGAACATTGGAAAGAGGCGATGACGGACATCTGGAAAGAATGGCCGGGCTTGCGGGATTGATACGTGCCCCGTCATGTCGAGCGCAGCGAGACATCTTGCGGTGTTGCCGAAGGGAAGGATCCCTCGCTGCGCTCGGGATGACGATTGCGACGTGCGGGATGACGAGTGTGATGTGCGGGCTGACGGGTGCGGTGCGAGGGATGACGCCTGCGGTGCACACGATGACGGCTACAGAGCTCATCCTGCGAAAAACACCGGATTCGTCAGCGCCTCAAGCCTGCCGTCGGCAAGCCGAAGCTCAACCGAAGCCCAGCGCACGGCTCGGCCGCCGGCGTGCCAGGTGAACGCACCGCTGTCCGCGATGGTTTGTTCATGCGCGATCGCGCCATCGACGATCACGCGCAACGCGCGGCCGGCAGCCGCATCGCGCCAGCGCACATCGAGCTGGGCCAGCGCGCCCTCAAGCGCGTCGCCCATCATGCCGGTCGCGCCGGTTGTGCTCGTTGCGGAGAGTTCCAGATGCGGACCTGAACTTACAAACAGATGCCCGGCCCGTGCCGCGGCAAGAATGCCCGCCGCGTCGTCACTGTGCGCAAACACCACGTTGAAGCCCGGCTTCTGCCCGGCGCGATATGGCCCGTGTATGTCAGTGCCGGCGGTGGCGATCAAACGATGGCCCTGATTGAGCCAACCGTAATACAGCCGCAATCCCTTCTCGTTCTGGCCGTCCTCTTCGTGCCACTCGCCGTTCCAGACTTCGACCGCCGGTGCGGCGCCCGGCATCAGATCGGCATAGGCCCAATCGCAGCCGGTGCAAAACGGATCGCCCGGCGCGTGCGGGTGGGCGATGATGAACAATCCGCCGGCGTTGCGCGTGGCTTCGGCCGCGCCGCGCATGTCGTAGCCCGGACGCAGATGCCAGCTCACCGCATGTGTGACGCCCAGCGCCACAGCGTGGCCATAAAACGTGGTCAGCTCCAGCCCGCCCAGCGGAATGATGCGACCGGCGCACGCCCGCTCAAACGCCGCTACGCCCGCCAACGTGTTGTGATCGGTCAGCGCCTGAAAATCAAGCTTGCGTTCGAGCGCGTGCGCGATCAGATCCTCGGCGTGCCAGTGGCCGTCCGAGTGCGCGGTGTGTGCGTGAAAGTCGCCGCGCAACCAGCGGCCCTCGGACGCGCGCGGCTGCGTGTCGGATTCGATCGTCAGCGTGTACTCGCACGGCGCGACCCCGGTGATGCGATGGGTGTTGACGATCACGCGCCATGCACCCTGCGGCAGCGGACCGGCCGTGTAGCCCAGCGTGGCCGACGTTTCACCCAGCACCACCTCGTGCGCCCGAACGCCGTCGGCCACTCGCTGGCCCATGCGATGGCCTTCGCCGCGCAGACCGTTTGGGTCGAACACCGACAGCGTGAGCATGTTCGCCAGCCCGTGCCCGCGCACCTCTTGCGTGCCATCCGTGTGCCGCAACGTGATCCTGAGTTCGGATGCCTGTGTGTCCAGCCTGAAGCCGTGTTCGATGTGGCGCTTGGCGTCGTCGGGGCCAAGCGTGTGTGTGAACGTGTGTCGCATGAGCGAATGCTATAACGATTCAGCAGATGGACAACGGACAAGCGGATGCGTTGACGCGCACATCCGCCTATCCGTTATCCATCCGTTGAGTCGAGCCTAGACTCCCGTTCTACTGCGCGCCACCAGCGCCTCAAGCGTTTGCTCGGTCTGCGGCGTGTAGCCCGGCAAGGGCAAGATGCGCTCGTGCAACGCGTCGAGGAACCAGGCCGGCTGGGGGAAGAACATTTCCTCGATCTCAGTCGGCGGCGTGATCCAGTTGCGCGCGCCGAGCACCGCGATCGGGCCGTCCAGTGTGTCGAAGCACAACTGCGTCAGGTTGGACGCCAGCGTGTGCATGAACGAGCCGCGCTCGCACGCGTCCGACGCCAGGATGCAACGCCCGGTCTTGCGCACGCTGGCGGCAATCGGCTCCATATTGAGCGGGTTGAGAAAGCGCGCATCGATCACCTCGGCCGATACGCCAAACGCCTCAAGCGCCTTGGCCGCCTCCAGCGCCACGTAGAGCGTGGCGCCCAGCGTGACGAAGGTCACATCGCTGCCGCTGCGCCGCACGGCAGGCTCTCCGAGCTGCACTTCGTAGTAGTCGATCGGCACGCCGCCATGCACCAGCTTCTCCGGTTCCGGATACAGCCGCTGCGATTCGAAGAACACCACCGGGTCGGTGCCGCGCAGCGCCAGATTGAGCATGCCTTTGGCGTCGTAGGGCGTGGCCGGGAAGAACACTTTCAGGCCGGGAATATGCGCGCACATCGCGGTCCAATCCTGCGAATGCTGCGCGCCGTATTTTGAGCCCACCGACACGCGCAGCACCAGCGGCATTTTCAGGGCGCCGCCGCTCATGCTCTGCCACTTGGCCATTTGATTGAAGATTTCGTCGCCGGCGCGGCCCATGAAGTCGGCGTACATCAATTCCACCACCGCGCGGCCGCCGCTCAATGCGTAGCCCACGCCGGTGCCGACGATCGCCGCTTCGCTGATCGGCGAGTTGAACAGTCGGTGATAGGGCAGGGCCTCGGTCAGGCCGCGATACACACCAAACGCGCCGCCCCAGTCGCGGTTCTCTTCGCCATAGGCCACCATACTTGGGTCTTCGTAAAAGCGATGAAACATGGCCTCGGTCAGCGCCTCGGCGTAGGTCAGCGTTTTGAGCTTGGGGTGCGGCTTGCCGTCGGCGTCAAAGGCGAAGCGACGCTTCTCGGCCAGCTGCGCCAGGCGCGTCTGCGACTTGGGCAGCAGCGTCTCGGGCACGCGCGCATCGAGCGCATCGGCGCTTTGGTTCGAGAACATCAGCGCGCCGATTTCGGCGTCGCCCGCGCGCAGGCTGATGCGCGGCGACAGGTCGTCGGCGATGACCGCACGCAGCACGGTCATCAGGCGCAGCTTGATCTCCTCGCGCAGCCCGTCGAGCGCGCCGGCGTCGGCGTGCTTGTTTGTGATCAAGTACTCGCGATAGCTCAGCAGCGCGTCCTGCTGCTGCCACAGCTTCATCTCGGCCGCATCGCGATAGCTTGACGCATCCGACGGGGAGTGGCCGGAGAAGCGATAAGTGATCGTGTCGAGCAGCACCGGCCCTTTCCCGGCTTCGAGCAGCGCGCGTTTGCGCGCGACCGCGTCGGCCACCGCAATCGGGTTGAGGCCGTCGACGCGTTCGGCGTGCATCGCCTCCGGGTTTACGGCGAGGCCGGTGCGCGCCAGCACCTGCACGCCCATGGTCTCGCCCTTCGGCTGGCCGCCCATGCCGTAGAAGTTGTTCATGAAGTTGAACAGGATGGGCGGGTTGCCGCCGATCTCCTTGTTCCACAGCGTGCGGTACTGATCCATCGCGGCGAACACCATCGCCTCCCACACCGGGCCGCAGCCCAGGCTGGCGTCGCCGATGTTGGCGATCACAATGCCGGGCTTGCGGTTGACACGTTTGTAAAGCGCGGCGCCGGTGGCGATGTCCGCGCTGCCGCCGACGATGGCGTTGTTGGGCATCACGCCAAACGGCGGGAAGAACGCGTGCATGCTGCCGCCCAGGCCCTTGTTGAAACCGGTGGCTTTGGCGAAGATCTCGGCCAGCGTGCCGTAGAGCGTGTAGTCGATGGCCAGATTTTTGTCGGTGCTGTCGCTGAACGACTCGACCGCGCGCAGCACGCGCCCGCCCATGTAGCCGCTCATGATCTGCGACAACTCGGTCATGCCCAGCTGATGCACCGCCGAGAGGCTCTTGGCCAGAATTTCGCCGTGGCTGCGGTGCGAGCCGAAGATCAGATCGTCGGGCGTGAGGTGATAGGCCTGGCCCACGGCTGCCGACTCCTGCCCGATCGACAGGTGCGCCGGGCCGCGATGGTTGTAGGCGATGCCCTCGTAGGTGCCCTCCTTCTTGATCTTGTCGAGCATGGTTTCAAACTCGCGGATGATCAGCATGTCGCGATACATGCGCACGAGGTTGGCCGCGCCGTAGCGCGCGGCCTCGGCCGCCGGATCGGGCACATACGCGTTGAGCGGGATTTCCGGGCTGGTCAGCACGCCGCTCGCGCGGACGTCGGAGGGGTTGATGAGAAGGGATTTGGGCATGTTGTTTTCACACGGCAAGAAGAAGATCAATGCTCCCGATCGCCTGCGCCAGCGCCTGAAGGAATTTGGCCGCGGGCGCGCCGTCGACGATCTGGTGATCGATGGTGAGTGACAGGCCGAGGTGCGGGATGAATTGCACAGTTCCGTCTTGATCGATGGGTTTCAGGTTGATGTTGCCGACGCCGAGGATGGCCACCTGCGGCATGTTGATGATCGGCGTGAAGC
>JANMNW010000593.1:0-5024 GCA_031368515.1 Chloroflexota bacterium | reverse complement strand
CACGGAGATCCAGTTCCCGGTCGAGCGGGTGTGAGGCGCCATGAAAAAGCTTGATCTGAAAAAAGAACTGAAGCAGCTCTATCAACCATCGGCCAAAGACGTGGCGGTGGTGGATGTGCCTGCCATGAACCTTCTCATGATCGACGGCGCGGGCGATCCCAACCACTCAAAGGCCTATGCCGAGGGCATTGAGGCGCTGTTTGCCGTCTCCTACACGATCAAATTCATGGTGAAGAGAGGGCCGCTGGCTGTCGACTATGGCGTGATGCCATTGGAAGGGTTATGGTGGGCCGACGATCGCCAAGATTCACGCGTTCATCGAAGCGCACGGCAATTTGCGCGGCAAGCACCACGAGATTTACTTGAGCGATATTCGCAAGGCTGCTCCGGCCAAATGGAAGACGGTTATACGCCAGCCAATGGCGGGAGCGGGAGGCGTCTACGGAAATAGCTTGTCCGCCAGCTCCGGCGCGTAGCGCCGCACCATGTCGATGGTGATCGCGTTGGCTTTGGCGATTTCGCCATACAGCGCGCCGCTGCGCCGCAGCTCGCGCAGCTGGGTGACCGGGTCCACTGAGTAGAGGCCGAACTTCATGCGCCAGCCCTCGCTCCACTCAAAGTTGTCGACAAACGACCAGTGGTAGTAGCCGCGCACGTCGAAACAGTTTTGAATAGCCTTCCACACTTCGCGCAGATGGGCCACCAGAAAACCGGGCCGCTGGTCGTCATCGTGGTCGGGCAGGCCGTTTTCGGTGATGTATAGCGGCAGCTTTGTTTTGCTCAGGCGCGCCAGCATCTTCATGAGTCCGGACGGATAAATTTCGCCGTATTCATAGTCGCTCATCACTGCGCCGGGGAAGTTTTCGATCGAGCCAAAGCCGGTGGACGATTGTCCGCGCATAAAGCGGGTGGCCTGGCGCGGGTAGTAGTTGAGCCCGATCCAGTCCAGCGTGCCGCGCGCAAGCTTGACCGGCGGCGCAAAGCGGCGCAGCGTCCAATGCCAGCGGCCGTTCAGCAGCGTGCTCAAAATCGCCTCGTTGAACAGCGTGTCCTGAGCGCGGGCGGCGAGCGAATCGAGCAGGTGGTTTTTGCGCAGGCCTTGAAACACGCGCATGTGATGGGCAAAGCCCGCGCGCGCTCGCGGCTGGATCTCGTGAATGGTTTGATAGGCCAGCACATGCGCCGCGAGCAAATTGCAGAATACGGCGAGCGTGCGGTTGAAGTCCGGTGCGAACGGACTGGATGCGCCGGCGCCCGGCATGCGCCCGGCCATGTAGGTCATGACGGAGAGAACATTGGGCTCGTTGATCGTGCACCACAGATCGCACACTTCGCCCAGGGCGCGCACGGTGCGCTCCACAAACTTTTGAAAGCGCGGCAGCGCGAATTCGGCGTTGGTCCAGCCGCCGTTTTCATCCAGCCAAAGCGGGTTGGTGAAGTGATGGAGTGTGACCATCGGCTCGATGCCGCGCTGGCGCAAGCCGAGCAGCATGTCGTGATAGCGGGCAAGCGCATCGTCATCGTATGCGCCTTCGCGCGGTTCGACTCGGCTCCACTCGACCGACAGCCGATGGGCGTTGAGATTGAGTTCGACCATGCGGTCGAAGTCGGCTTCGGCATCTTCCCACCAGTTGCACGCCAGGCCTGATAGATCGCCGCCCTCGATCCTGCCCGGCGTCTGTTCCCAGGCCCACCACTGGTTGGCGGTGTTGTTGCCCTCGACTTGATGCGCGGCGGTGGCCGTGCCCCAGCGGAAGTCTTTTGGGAAGTGAAAAGTCGCGGTGGACATGGTAATGCTTCTACGCCATTATCGGCCATGCGCCTTACAATGCCGGCATGCCCGCCATTTCAACGCAAGCCACCCTCACGTTTCTGTATTATGCCGATCTCGCCCGCGCGGCTGATTTTTACGAGCGTATCATGGGGTTGACGCTGAGCGTCGATCAAGGCTATTGCCGCATCTATCAGGTCACGCCGGCGTCATATATCGGATTGGTCGATGGCGAGCGCGGCACGCATCGGCCATCCGAAACGAAACCAGTTATTGTGTCGTTTGTGTCCAGCGAGGTCGATGCCTGGTATGCGCACTTGCTGTCGCATCAGGTGCGAATACTGCATCCGTTGAACACGCACGAACGCATCGGCATTCGCGGATTTATGGCACTGGATCCCGAGGGATATACGCTGGAGTTTGAGACCTTTTTGGATCAGCCGCGCAATTCGGCGATACGGGCGGCACTGCCGGTCGGGTGAAACGCAGGGTGCCACCACTCTACGCCGCCAAACCATGCCCGCCGCGGCGCTTGCTGGCTATGCGATACAAACGCCAGCGCAATGGCGACAGCACGCGCGCCCACGCGCCGCACGTGCGGGTGAGCTGGCCGCCGAAGCCGCGTTTGAACCGATAGACGCCCCACAAGCCGTCATGGCGCGCCTCAAACTGCGCTTCGAGCGTGGCTTCGTCCTCGTCCGGCACGCCCCACAGATCGTAGCGCGCGCAGCCGCGCGCGCGCGCCCAGCGCATGGCCTCAAATTGCAGCAAATACGTCGGCATCAGCTCGCGCTTTTCGTTGTCGCTAGCGCCGTATAGATAAATCCCGGTCTCGCCCAGCGCGGTCGCAACCAACGCAGCCAGAGGCTGGCCCGCGTGCTCCGCAATGAACAATGCGCCCGGTCCGCCTTCGCTTGCGCAGAACAGCCGCAGAAAATCACGATAGTAATCTTGCGGGTGAATAGAAAACCGGTCGCGCGCGGCCGTCGTCTGCATCATGGCGTGAAGCATCGGCGCGTCCGCCTCGCCACCCAGCCGCACCGTCACGCCTTTGCGCTGCGCAAGCCCGATGTTGTATCGCGTCTTTTGCTTCATGCGCGCCAGAATCTCCTGTTCGTCGTCGCCGTGCACATCCAGTACGATGCTGCGGCGCGGCTGCACCGCAAACTTCAGCGCGCAGAATCCGTTGCGCGCGAGCAGCGCGTTCGCGCGCGCTGAGTCGGCAAGCTCCGGCTCGATCACCAATGCGAACGCGCCTGCGCGCCGCGCAGCTGTGGCTGCCGCTGACAGCGCTTGGTCGCCGGCATACGGCGTGTCCCAGTTGGTCACCGGTCCGCGCGGGCAATAGGCGATGCGCCCAAGCCCATACGGAAACGCGCGCAGCAGAAGCGATGCCGCGCTGTCGACTTGACCGGTGGAATTGCGCGTGGCCGAACGTGCCGCCGTCCAGCCGTGCGCGGTTTTCAAGGCCGACCAATGGGTGCTTTGCAGCACATGCCCAGCCGGCTGAGACGTGACGAAGGCATCGTGCTCAGCGTCGGAGAGTGGAGCGGGGCTGGGTGTCATGCAAAAAAAGTGGGCAGGTGTTTAGCCTGCCCAGTGAGTCGGGGAACAGGGATTTGAACCCAGGACCTCTGCGACCCGAACGCAGCGCGCTACCAGGCTGCGCTATTCCCCGAACTGAGGCAAGTATACCGCAGCCGTCGTCGCCGCGCCTTTCTGGCGGCGCGCGAAATATGAGAATAACCTTACCTGTCAGGTCGGCCGATCGGCGACAATCAAGGCGCTCCCATGGACTACGACATCATCATCGCCGGCGCCGGCGCCGCCGGGCTGAACCTGGCGCACGCGCTTGCCCAGGCTGGGTTGGATGGCAGACGCGTATTGCTGGCCGATCGCGCCCCAAAAACAACCAATGACCGCACCTGGTGTTTTTGGGAACGCGGCGACAACGCGCTTGAAGCCATCATCTATCGGCGCTGGTCGCGGCTGGCCGTGCACAGCGCTGACATGTCGCTGCTGCTCAATCCGGCGCCCTACATGTACAAGATGCTGCGCGGCAGCGATTTTTACGCGCACATGAATGCCTGGCTGGAGACCCAACCGTCCATCGAGCGCGTCTATGGCGAAGTGCAAGGGTTTGACGACTATGCCACGGGCGTGTCGGTACGCATTGACGGGCGCGCCTATCGCGCGCGCTATGCCTTCTCCAGCCTGCCCGCGCAGCCGCAGCCGCACCACCATGCGCTGCTGCAGCACTTTTTGGGGTGGGTGATCGAGACCGAAACGCCCATGTTTGACCCGGCCACTGCCACGCTGATGGATTTTCGCATCGAACAAGCCGGCGAAACGCGCTTTGTCTACACGCTGCCGCTGGACTCGCGCCGGGCGCTGGTCGAATTCACCGTGTTTTCGCGCGAGCTGCTGGCGCGCGATGTCTATGCCCGCGAGCTGCGCAGCTATGTCGAACAACGTCTCGAGATTCAAGAGTTTGCGATCACGCACGACGAGTTTGGCATCATTCCGATGACCGACGCGCCTTTCGCCCGGCGCGCCAGCGCCCATGTCATGAACATCGGCACCAGCGGCGGCGCGACAAAGCCCTCGACCGGCTACACTTTTCTGCGCACGCAGCGGCAGGCGCGCGCGATTGCACGCGCGCTGAAGACCGGCCGTGATCCATTTGCCGCCGCGCCAGGCGGCGCCCGGCGATTTCAACTGTATGACAGCGTGCTGCTGAATGTGCTCGACAAGCATCGCCAGGGCGGCGCGCAAGTTTTCGCGCGTCTGTTTCAGGCCAACCCGGCAGCGACCATTTTCAGGTTTCTCGATGAAGAGAGCAGCATGCTTGATGAGCTGCGCGTCATGGCCAGCGTTGATACGCGCGCCTTTTTGGCGGCGCTTGTCGATGTTCTGACCCGGCGTTGAGCGATTGGCCGGCTTGAATCGGCGCAAAAAAAGGAGCGGCGGGGCTTGTCCCGCCGCTCCTTTGCTGCGCGTGTTAATTGCCCGCGCTATCGCACGATCGGAACGTCGTTGATATCTCCATTGACGCGCACGATGCCGCTGGCCACCCAGGCCGGGCCGCGCGCGGTGCGCACCTGCCACCAGCGGCCGTCGCGGCTGCGCCCCACGATTGACGCCGATTGCAGCGCAAAGAGCCGCCCGACCACGCGGAAGGTCAGCCCGGGACCGGAACGCAGGTTGACCACATCGCCGCGCGGAACTACCACGCGCGCGCGAATGGTTGATG
>JANMNW010000561.1:0-5629 GCA_031368515.1 Chloroflexota bacterium | reverse complement strand
GCGGCCGCAATTGCGGCCGCTTTTGTTTATCTGATCGTCAATCACTATCTCGTCGGGCAGGTGCTGGTTCTGGCGTGCAAGCTGGGATGGATGGAATCGGGCGTGATGAATGCGCGCAATCTCTTGACCGACGCCGCGTTTCTCCTGGCCGGCATCGGCGCCGCCGTGCTGATTCGCGCCAGCTTTGTTGTCGCCATCCCGATTGTGCTGATGTTGATCCTGGCCCAGCGCCAGGTTGCCCGGATGATGTTGCCGGCGAAGGCCCTAGCGTAACCCGCGCGCGGCAAACTCGCCCTGCGCTATCGCAGCAGCGCCGCCAATTGGGAAAGTCCGCACTCAGCCGTCATACGCGCGCGCCAAGATTTCCATCGTGTGCAGCACCGGCATCGGCCGGCCCGCCGCATCGAGATTGCGTTCAATCTGGATCATGCATCCGATATTGCCGGTGATCAGCGCCTGCGCGTCGGTCTTCATCACGTTGCGCGCTTTGCGTTCGCCCAGCCGATTGGCAAGCTCAGGCTGTTCGATGTTGTAGGTGCCGGCCGAGCCGCAGCATATCTCGCCTTCCGGGATCTCGCGCACGGTGAGATTGGGTATGCCGGCCAGCAGGCGGCGCGGCGCGCCGACAACGCCCTGGGCGTGCGCCAGGTGACAGGCGTCGTGATAGGCCACGATGAGCGGCTCGGCAAGCGGCCCGGGCGCAAGCAGCCCGAGCTCGTCCAGAAACTCGCTCACATCGCGGGTGCGCTCGGCGCAGGCGCGTCCTTCGGCTGCCAGCGGCGTGCCCCGAAAGAGCAGCCCGTATTCCTTCATGCCACTGCCGCAGCCGGCGGCGTTTGTGACGATGGCGTCGACATCCTTTGGAAACGCGCGCAGGTTGTGCTCGGCCAGCTTGCGCGCACTGGCGTCGTCGCCAGTGTGCAGGCCAAGCGAACCGCAGCACCCCTGGGTGCGTGGAATATGCACTTCGACGCCATTTCTTGCCAACACATTGATGGTGGCCCAATTGATCTGCGGCGCAAGAGCCTGCTGCACGCATCCTGTCAGCAACGCCACGCGCGCGCGGCGAAGGCCTTGCGCTGGAACCAGCTCAGGAAACGCCGCGCCGGCTGGCGGCAGCGATTAGGGCATCAATGCGAGCATGGCTCGCAGCTGGCCGGGCAACATGCCCTCGACCAGCCGTCCCAGCCCGCCCAGGGCCGCAGCGGCGCGGAAGCGGCTGGGGTAGGGCAGCGTCTCGCGCACCAAGGCGCGCGACAGCCTGTCCAGCGCGCCGCGCTCGCGCGTCTCTTCGGTGTGGGCGCGGTAGGACACCAGCAGCTCGCCGTAGTTAACGCCCGATGGGCAAGCGGTGACGCAGCCCAGGCAACCCAGGCAGCGATCGACATACGGTGCGGCATCGGCCGCGGCCACGCGCCCTTCTAGCACGTTTTTCATCAGCACGATGCGTCCGCGCGGCGAATCCATTTCTTCGCCCAGCAGCTTGTAGGTTGGACAGACGGGCAGGCAAAAGCCGCAGTGCACGCAGGCGGAGATGGGATCGCCCATGGCAGCGCCACGCGCGCCAATTTCATCTACGGGAATTACATGTTGCATATGTGTATCGTCATCGTTGCGTCAAAGCGCATAGATATTTCACTTTAGCCGCGCCTTAGTCCGCCTTTATTCCGATCATTGCCGATATCTGCATCAATCGGTTGACCCAGGCTTCGTTCGACAGATGTTTGTTAAGAGGGCTGAGCATCGCTATAAATACCCTAAGTCAGATACGCAGTAAAGACAAGGAGTGCAGCAAAATGTCCGATTTTCAATTTACCGTTACCTACGCACCCGTGATGATCGCTGTATTGGGGTCCCTTGTTTGCAGTGCTCTGACCGCTGGAATTGTGTCGCGCATGCGACGCCGCTAAGCACCAGCGGTATTTCATAGGGGGCTCGCAGTCGCGAATTTGCGGTGCGGGTCAAGCACGCGGCGCACGCGTTCGGCGAAAGGGTTGGCCGGCCACTCACCGAAGCGCGCGCTGCGTGCGTTTTCCGCGACGCCAATGCAGAAGGCCACGCCGACCACGCCTTCAGTCTTGCATAACCCGTGCATCTGATCGTGCGCCTGCCGCGGCAGGCTAACCCAGGCGACGTTGCCGCCCGCGCCGTAGCGTCGGGCTTGTCCAGCCCGAAAATGCCTGTCAAGCCCGGCCATCTGGCGTGGCGTGATCGGCAGCTTGACAGCGCACTCATCTTTGCCAAGCCAGGCCAGCTCGCGCACGCGTTGCCAGTGTTCGGACTCGGCTGCGCCTTCCACAATGTCACCCCCGCCTGCGATGGCACGCACGCGATCCATGCGCGCGCGAATCCCGCCTTGCAACCCTCCCACTCGCGCTTCAAGCTGGAAACCCGTCGCTGTCGACGCCAGCTCAAGCGCATGAATGTCGAGCGGCGCGCCTGCAAGCTTCAACATGGCGTCAGCGGCGGTTGCGATGCTGTCATGCGCCTGCAAAAGCGTGTTGTACACCTCGGGCCGCGGAAACACCTTGAAGCACACATCGAGCAGGATGCCCAGCGAGCCAAAGCTGCCCACAAACAATTTGGGATAGTCGAAGCCCGCCGCGTTCTTTACTACCTTGCCGCCTCCGGATAAAAGCTCGCCCGTGCCGTCCACAAAGTGGCATCCGATGAGGAAGTCGCGCACACCGCCATAGCGAAAGCGTTCCGGGCCGCTGGCATTGGCCGCGACGGTGCCGCCGAGCGTTGCACCCGCTTCCACCCTCATTGGATCAAACGGCAAATACTGGCCATGTAAAGCCAGCAAGCCGGCTACATCGCGCACTGGCGTGCCGGCACGCGCCTGGATAATGAATTCACCCGGCTGGTAGTCGATCACGCCGCTGTGCGCGCGCATGTCGAGAAGTGCGATGCCGTCAGCCGCCGGGCGGGCGGCTTTGCTGCATGCGCCCGTGACGCGAACCGCGTTGGCTTCGCGGACGATGTCTTGAAGCTGCTCCACAAATGGTGTCATGGTCGATTACTGCGGGCGCGCATACACGGTGACGCACACCACACCGCCGGCGGCGTGAGGCGTCAGGCCGAAGCCGATCTGCGTGTAGTCGCTTGAAATGATGGCAGGTTTGTGACCGGCGTCGTTCAGCCACCAGTCGAAGCAGCCGGCCGGGCTGTCGGAAAACACCCAGCTTTCGTTGCTGGAGGCTGCGGCATAGCCTGCTCGGGCGACACGTTGCATATAGGTGGATCCATCGCCGCCGGTGTGACCACGGGCGCCCATCGACCAGAGCGTCTGCTGTTGCTGAGTGGCCAAAAAGTCGGATTGGGTTTGTGCCGCGGCGTTGAGCTGCGCCGCGACGACATACGGCGCCAATCCCATTTGTGCCCTGATGGCGTTGTGCAGCGCGAGCAACGCTGCGCCGCCCTCTGTCCCAGCCGGGATGCTGGGCGGCGCCAGGGTGGGCGCCACGGTTGGCAGGGATTCAGGCGGTGCCGGCGACGGCGTGGCAGTGCCAGGCTGGGCTGCCGGTGTATCTGTCGCCGCAGAACCTGTTGCAGCCGGCGAAACAGCAGTAGGCGCAGGCGCATCTGGCTGGCCCGCCGCAGTTGTCGGGCTTGCTGGCGGCGGCGTTGCGCTGGCTTTGCGAACCTTTGCGAGCAGCGTCACGCCGATGGTGCGTGGTGGCACGGTAGATGTTGGGCTTGCGCCGGGGCCGCACCCGCTCAGCGCCACAGCCAGCACGACGCCGCCGGCTAACGCGGAATCCGTTATTTTTTTCATTCGCGCGAGATCACGCCAGATTGCTCCAGCGGATGCATGCCGACGTGCCGCAGCGCTGGCGCTTCGCCACTCGGAAAGACCTTGCCACGGTTGGCGATATCGAGCGGATCGATGCTCATGCGCATTCGCCACATCGCGTCCATGTCCGTCTCGCCAAACTGGCGCGGCATGTAGTCGCGTTTTTCCACGCCCACGCCGTGTTCGCCGGTGATCGATCCCCCCAGGCGAATGCACAAATCAATAATATCGCTGCTGACCAGCTCAGCGCGATGGAATTCGCCTTCGACCTTTGAATTGAACAGAATCAGCGGATGCAGATTGCCGTCGCCGGCATGAAACACGTTGGCCACGCGCAGGCCATGACGCAGGCTGATGGCCTCGATCTCCTTAAGCGCCTCGCCCAGCCTGCTGCGCGGCACCACGCCGTCTTGCACGATGTAATCCGGGCTCAGGCGCCCGACCGCGCTGAACGCGCTTTTGCGGCCCTTCCAGATCTTCAGCCGCTCCTCTTCGTTGCGCGCAATCTTCACCTGGTACGAGTGTGACGCGTTGATGATCGCATCTAGCCGCGCCCATTCCGCTTCAACCTGCGATTTTTCACCTTCAAGCTCCACGATCAGCAATGCGGCTGCATCGAGCGGATATCCCGGCTTGACAGCGGCTTCGGCTGCCTGAATCGAGAGGTTGTCCATGATTTCAAGCGCGCCGGGCAGCAATCCGGATGCGATCACTTGCGACACTGCGTCGCCGGCCGCCTCCAGGCTGCGATAGGCAGCCAGCACGGTCTTGTAGGTCTCTGGCCGCGGCAGCAGGCGCACGGTAATTTCCAGCGCGATGCCAAACAGGCCTTCGCTGCCGACAAACATGCCCACCCAGTCGGCATCGACGCTTTCCTGGCTCGGCCCGCCAAGCTGCGCCACTTCACCATCCGGCAGCGCCACTTTCATGCCGGTGATGTGGTTGCTGGTCATGCCGTATTTCAGGCAATGCGCGCCGCCGCTGTTGAACGCCACGTTGCCGCCGATGGTGCAGACCGGCTGGCTGCTTGGATCGGGCGCATACAGCAGCCCGGCGTGCTGCACCGCGCGCGTGATGTCCAAATTGATCACGCCAGGCTCAACCACCGCAATGCGCTGCTCCAGGTCGATCTTTAAGATCTTGTTCAGGCGGTTGAGCGCAATCACGATGCCGTCCTTGACGGGCAGCGATCCGCCCGAAAGGCTGGTGCCGCTGCCGCGCGCCACAAACGGGACAGCGTGCCGATGGCACGCGCGCAGCGCGGCAAGCACCTCGTCCTGCGTTTCGGGAATGACCACGGCGATCGGCCGCTGCTGGTAGGCCGCCAGCGCATCAAAATCGTATGGCGCCAATGCCGCCGCGTGCATCAGCAGCCGTTCAGCCGGAAACGTGCGCCGCAGCTTAGCCAAAAATTCGTCCATCGACATCGCACAGAGTATATGCGCGCGCCGAAGGGGCCGCTGCGGGCCCGGTTTGCTGCGACAATGGGCCGCAATGATCACCGCCGCGCTGGTGCGCGAAAAAGCGCTTGACCTGGGGTTCGATCTCGTTGGCATGACGCCGCTCGTGCCCGGAATCGACGCGCAACCTTTTCTGGACTGGCTTTCTGCCGGACATCATGGCGACATGAGCTATTTGTCCAGGGAAGACGCAGTGCGGAAACGCCTCGATCCGCAACGCGTGTTGCCCGGCGCGCGCACGGCGATCTTGGTGGCCGTGAGCTATGAGGCGCTGAACGTACCAATGGAAATTCTGACCGATCCGTCGCGCGGCCGTATCGCGCGCTATGCCTGGGGTGCCGACTATCACGATGTCCTCATCCCCGTGCTGCGG
>JANMNW010000548.1:0-3844 GCA_031368515.1 Chloroflexota bacterium | reverse complement strand
GCGCGTGGCTGTCACTTCGAATGTAGCGACCGTCATTCCGAGCGAAGCACTTGGCATTCCGAATGTAGCGACCGTCATTCCGAGCGAAGCGAGGAATCTTCCTGAATGCGCAAACAACACGCCTCTGGCGACATATCAAGCGAAGCGCGCAGCCGCCCAAAGCGCATTCCGGCAGATTCCTCGCTTCGCTCGGAATGACATGAGCCACGTCATTGTCAAGCGCGTCGCAACAACAATCCTTCACCCACAGCCAACGGGCGCACCGTGCCCGCGCCGCACAGGCGCCGATACGTGTCCGCCAGCAATTGTGGATCAAGTGTGGCTTGTTCGCCACCGCTGAAATCCTTCCACAAAATGTGGTGCATCGGCACGATTGTGTTCGCGCCCAGCTGCCAGGCCAGCAGAGCGGCTTCGTGTGCGTTCATATTGCCACCAGCGCCATTGATCACCAGCAGCGCCGCGTCGATTGGCGCCGCCTTGTCATAGGCCAGCGCGCGCAGGCGCAGATCGTATTCGGTGTCGCCGCTGTGATACACGCGCAGCCCGCCAAAATCGAGCAACAGCCCGATTGCGTCCTCGGTTTCCCAGCCGGTGATGCCGGCCACGTGCCGCGCCGCCACTGCAGTGATCGTCACGTCTCGAAAGGCGTGCGACTGGCCGCGCGAGAGCCCGCTTACACGCGGACGCGGCACGCCCCAGCCCAGCATGCGCGAGACGCACGAGGGCGGGGCCAGAAACTGCGCCGCGCTATGTTTGGCGATCAGCGGCACCGATTCGGGATCGAGGTGATCTTCGTGCCAGTGCGTGGCGATGAGCAGGTCTGGCCGCGCGTCCTCGGAGCGAATGGGAGTCGGAAAGCCGCGCTCGACGCCGAAGATGCCGGCCACGCAATTGCTGAGATACGGATCGACATAGATCTGCGTGCCGGCCGGCGTTTTAAAGACAAAGCCGGTGCCGCCCAGCCACCATGCCATCACCTGTCCCGCCGGCACGCTGGTTGCCTGGATCGTGTCGATAAGCGTTGCCATGATTAGCCCTTCGACATGTTGATGCGGTGGGTTTCATCCGAGAACTCGATATGCACGTCCGGCCGGCGCAGCACCTCGTCGCGCAGCGCCACGCCCAGACCGGGCTTTTCGCCCAGCGTGATCATGCCGTCGCGAATCGGCACCGGCGCGCTCATCACCTCGCTGTACCAGCCGTCGTAGTAGGCGCGCACCGTTTCCACAATCTTGGCGTTGGGGATGTGCAGCATCAGATGCGCCGCCGACCATAGCGCCACCGGGCCGATGCAGTCGTGGCTGGTGATCGGCAACAAATACGTCTCGGCCATCGCGCAGATTTTGCGCGTCTCGCTGATGCCGCCGCACCAGGCCATGTCCGGCATGATGATGTCGGCAGCGTTCTTTTCGATCACTTCGCGGAAGCCGAATTTGCTGATGAGCCGTTCGCTCACGCACAACGGAATCTTGGTGTTCTGTTTCAAGCGCGCATACGACTCGACGTTGTCCGGCGGCATGATCTCCTCCAGCCACATGATGTCGAAGGGCTCCAGGGCGTGCGCGATTTTGACCGAGTCGGTCAGGCTCCAGCGCGCATGGCCTTCGATGCAGATCTCCATCTTGTCGCCGACGGCATTGCGGATGTCCTCGACATACGACACGCCCTTCTTCAAGTCTTCGTGTTTGAGGTGGTAGCCAACCGGGCCGACCGCGCCCACGCCGGCGCGTGAGCCGACTGGGCCGCCCAGCGGCACGCCGAACTGATCGAACGGCCAGATCTTCATGGCCTTGATGCCCTGCGCCAGCAACTCGGCGGCCAGTTCGCCGCTGTGGCCGTCGGCCCAGCGCTTGTAGTCCTGATGTTTGCCGTGGCCGACACAGGTGTTGTAGATCCAGATCGAGTCGCGGCAGCGCCCGCCGAGCAGGTTGTAGATCGGCTGGCCGGTGTACTGTCCGAGCAAGTCCCACAGCGCCACATCCACCGCGCTGATCGCGCGCGTTTCGCTGCCGCCATAGCCGAAGAAGTTCACCGTGTAGAACATGTTCTGCCAGTGGCTTTCGATGTCGAAGGCGCTGCGGCCGATCAGCAGGTTGGCGAAAACATCGTGCACCATCGCGCTGATCGCGCGCGGCACGTAGAACGTTTCGCCCAGGCCGATCAGCCCGTCGTCGGTGTGGATGCGCACCCATGTGGTGTTGGGTTGGTCGTCGAGCCAGATCGTCTCGATTCGCGTGATTTTCATTGTCATGCGCCTATCCTTTGACCGCGCCGGCGGTCAACCCAGAAATAATGTAGCGTTGCATCGTCAGGTAAAAGATCACCGGCAGGATCGAAAAGATCACCCCGGCTGCCATGTATTGTTCAACCGGCGTGGAGGCGATCGCCTTGAGCGTTGACAGGCCGACCGAGGCGGGCATGAGTTCCGAGCTGCCGAGCAGGATGCCGGCATACAGATATTCGTTCCAGGCGAAGAAGAACGACACCACGGCCACTGCCACAAGGCCCGGCAACGACAACGGCAGCACGATCCGCCAGACCGAGCTGAGCTCCGTGCAGCCGTCGACCACCGCTGCATCAAGCACTTCGCGCGGCACGGTGTCGAAAACGCCTTTCAAAATCCAGATGCAAATGGGCAGCGCGACTGCGCCGTCGACCCGCGCCACCGCTGGCAGGCTGTCGAGCAGGTTCAGCCGCCGGTAGATGATATAGAGCGGAATCAGCACCAGGATTTCGGGCAGCATCTGCGTCACCAGCAGGAACAGTCCGAAGGTCGAGCGGCCCTTCCAGCGCAGGCTGGAAAGCGCATACGCGCCGAGCACGGACAGCATCATGCAGATCAGCATCGCCATGGCAGCGATCAGAAATGAGTTGCGCAGCCAGAGCGTGATCGGGTGTCCGTCGAACAGGCGCGAAAACTCGACGATCGATATTTCCTGCGGCAGCAGCGGCGGCGGGAAGCGCATCGTGTACTTGTTGGGCTGGAAGGTGCTGACCAGCATCCAATACACCGGGAAGAAGGTCAACAGCGAAACGGCGGCGACGGTGGCGTACAGCCCGATCTGGCTCAGCGCGCGCCGCAGTGTAATGGAGGGCGGCGCCATTTCAGGCTTCCTCCTGCGCCCGGCGCGCCTGCACCAGGATGAACACAATCGCGAAGATCAGCGACACCAGAAAACCGGCCACGCCGATGGCCGCCGCATACGAATAGTCGAAGAAGCGAAACGCCGTGTTGAAGATGCGCATCACGATCGTTTCGGTGGCGCCGGAAGGTCCGCCGCCGGTCATCAGGAAAATGATCGTGAATTGCTTGAACGAGAAGATCGATGCCAGCACGACCAACAGTTCCAGCGTGCTGCCGATGCTGGGCAGCGTGATGCTGCGAAACAGCTGGAGCGATCCGGCGCCATCGACTTTGGCGGCCTCATACAGCTCGCGCGGCACGCCCTGCAATGCGGCCAGGATGACCAGGCTGTAGAACGGAAACGCTTTCCACGACGCGATCAGAACCATCCAGGCCATCGCCAGCTCCGGCACCTGCAGCCACTGCGGGTTCTGCGTCACGCCGGGGATCAACCGCGCCAGAATATTGACCACGCCAAACTGCGGGTTGAGAATCCAGATGAAGACCATGACCACGGGCACTTCGGGGAACGCCCACGGTAACATGAGCAAAGCGCGCGCGATTGGCCGGTAGCGGAAGGGGCGGTTGAAAAGCAGCGCGGTGAACAGCCCTGCGCCCAACGCCACGATGATCACCAGCGCTGTGAACACAAGCGTCGTCTGCAGCACCTTCCAGAATGCCGGGTCGTCAAGCATGCGCAGATAATTGGCCCAGCCCACC
>JANMNW010000533.1:0-3463 GCA_031368515.1 Chloroflexota bacterium | reverse complement strand
CACGGAGTCGCGTTCATCACCGCTGACGGTATCGTTGACACATCGAACTCGTCGGCGATGCGGACGATGTTTATCAACATGCTCAGCGCAGTCGCACAGCTTGAGGCCGATATCAGCTCCGAGCGAATGCTCGATTACTGTGCGGGCAAAGATCGCGCTGGGTTACGCCACGGACGAGCGCCATTTGGCGTGAAGCGCGAGGGCGAGGGTTACGACGCCCGGTTTGTGCCGAGCGATGACGCGCCCGCTGTCGTGCGCTGCCTACAGGTCTACGCGGCTGGCATGTCGTTCGACACTGGCGCGGCTCAGCTCAACACCGAGGGCGTTTTGTTTCGCGGGCGCGATAGTCTTCCGAAGCGTTGGGGCCGTGAGGCCGTTCGGACTGTTGTCGGCAACGTACTCGCGTATGCGGGTTATCACATCCCGAATACGGGATTCGACGCGAAGGCTGTGCGTGTGCGATTGACCGGCGAATCGGGCGACTACGTTGAGCGTTGGGCCGCGACGATGGGAGCCTGGCAGTCTGAAGCGGTGACGCCGATCATCAACCGGTCGTTGGCGAATGCGGTCATCGAGCGCAGATATCGAAACCAAAACGTCGGCAAGCCATCGGCATCAAAGCCATTTTTGCTCGCGCCAATTGCCACCTGGCGTAATCGCAAGTTGCGCGGGCAGTCGAGAGAATATGGCCGCTATTACATGACGCATGGGGCAGGTGTGCAGATTGACGCCGATAGCGCCGAAGCGTTTTTGATCGACAAGCTGCGCGGGCTGCAATTCCCGTCCGACATGGTTGCCCGCATTCGCGACATGCTCATGCGTCAGGTGAGCGATGAGCGTATTGCCTCTCTACGTGCGCGGGTCGATGAGGCTGGCCGCAGGCTGGCGCTACTGGCTGACATGCTGCTTGATGGCAGGATCAACCGAGAAGATTACAACCGGAAGTTTGACGAGCTGTCAAGCGAGAAACGAGCCGCCGAGGTTGAGCTTGAGCGACCGACCGAGGTTGAGCGCAGTTTGCGGATGCTGGCCGATCTGGGCGGCATGATTGCGCTCATGCGACCGGACATGCAAAAGCGCAACGTGCTTCGGCTGTTCGATGCGATTGAGCTGGACGATGCAGGCAAGGTCGAAAAGGTGGTCGTGAGGCCGTGGGTTGCGCAGGCTTTTGAGGCCGTAGCCGCTGTCATCGATAACAACGGCTCATATCATGCCGAAGGTGGGAATCGAACCCACACTCCCGTAAAGGAACGCGATTTTGAGTCGCGCGCGTCTGCCAGTTCCGCCACTCCGGCGCGCGAAAAGTATAACATGTGTCGAGAACAACGGGTATCATCCATCTCCGTGTCTCCCGTCATTGACTCTCGCCGCAATATCGTTGCCTTCATGTTCGACATCCTGGTTTTTGGTGTCGGTCTCGTGTTCATCCCCTCGTCGACTGTGCTGGTCGGCCTGGCCAGCCAGCTCACCGAGGACAAAGCCCTCATCGGCGTGGCCGGCATGGCGTTCGCCGTAACCTGGTTTTTGCCGCAGCTGTTCGCCGCCCGCGTGGTGCGCAACCGGCCGCGCCAGAAAATGTTCATCATCATCCCCAGCCTGATCGGCCGGCCGATGTTTTTGCTGATCGCGCTTTGGCTGGTGATCACGCGCGCGGCCGACCCATTGCTTACCCTTTGGATCATGATCGGCGGCATCGCGCTGTTTAACATGTGCGACGCGCTGGCCGGCGTGGCCTGGTTCGACATCCTCAGCCGCACGCTCTCGCCGCGCATCCGCGCGCGCGTCATGACGCTGGGCACGGTCGGCGCCGGCCTGATCGGCCTGCTGGGCAGCGAGTTGATCAAGCGCATCCTGGGCGATCCCAACATCCCCTTTCCGGTCAATTACGCGATTCTGTTCGGCATCACGTTCACCTGCTTCGCCCTTGCCATGATCGGGCTGTTTGTGATGCGCGAAACACCCATGCACGTCGACGAGCTGCACGAGCAAAGCAAAGCCAACTTCGTCGCCGCACTGTCACTGGCCATCCGCGGCGATGCAGTCTTTCGCCGCATCATGCTGGTGCGTCTGCTCACCGGCATCGAAGCGATGGCCGCCTCGTTCTACCTGGTATTTGTCAAAGAACGCTACGCGCTCGACAACAGCGCCGATGGCGCGTTTACACAGCCGTACATTTTGGGCGGCCTGGTCGGCGTGGCCGTTTTTGGATGGTTGGCGGAACGGTTCACCACGCGCCGCGTGGTGCACGCTTCGGCGCTCATTTATCTTTTGACGCCGCTCACAGCCATGCTGGTGGCCTGGCTGTCCGTTCCGGCAGGCGTCGCCTACGCCGCCTTCATGGCCGTTTTTTTGATGCGCGGCGCGCTTGATCACTCGCTCATCCTCGGCTTGCTGGGCTATACGCTGGATTCGGCGCCGGAACGCAACCGCGCGATGTATGTCGGGTTGATCAACACGCTGGGCGGCATCGTCAGCCTGACGCCGGTTCTGGGCGGCCTGTTTATCGACTCGTTTGGCCATGAAGTCTTTAGCGCCGTGCCGTATGCGCTGCTATTTGGCATGGTTGCACTCACGTCAACGATGGGGCTGCTGCTGGCCTTGCGCTTGCCCGCGGTCAAAGCGGCCTGACGTGCGAGAATTGCCGCGAGAGCGACGCGCGCACCCCCGCGCCTTTCATGGTGTTTAATCAGGGGACGGCGTCCATACGATCCGGACGCGCAGCATTGGAGGAAGGACTGGATGACACAACGACGCGTAGTTGTCACAGGCATCGGCGCCGTTACGCCGCTTGGCAACACCATGCAGGCGACCTGGAACGCCATGCTCAAGGCGGAGACGGGCGTTGGCCCCATCACGCATTTTGAGCACGACGACTTTCCCGTGCATGTGGCCTGCGAAGTGAAGAATTTCGATCCGCTCGTGGCGATTGAATCGCGCGAGGTTCGGCGCATGGACATGTATGAGCAATATGCCATGGTCGCCGCCCAAGAAGCTGTCAACGCATCCGGCCTGAAATTTACAGCCGAGCAAGCGGAGCGCGTGGGCGTGGTGATCGGTTCGTCCGTCGGCGGCATCAATTCACTGATCAACAGCCATGACACGCTGGTCAAAAGCGGCTCGCGCCGCGTCAATGTGTTTTGCATCCCGATGGTGATGTGCAACGGCGCATCGGGCATGATCGCCATCCGCTATGGCGCGCAAGGCCCGGCTTATTCTCCAGCATCGGCCTGCGCCACCAGCAACGACGCGGTTGGCCAGGCGTTTGCGCTCATTCGCCATGGCGAAGCGGATGTAATGATCACCGGCGGCGCCGACGCCACAGTTGTCAAAATCGGCATGGCGGGATTTGACCAGCTTACCGCGCTCAGCCACGACAACAGCCTGCCTTCATGTTCACCGCGGCCGTTCGACAAGAACCGCGACGGATTGGTGGTCGGCGAAGGCGCCTGCATCCTGGTCCTTG
>JANMNW010000525.1:0-5071 GCA_031368515.1 Chloroflexota bacterium | reverse complement strand
GGCCCGAAATTGCCCTACGGCATACCGAGAGGTGACATCAGTGAAACGGATCGGATTTGTACTCAAGGTCAAAAAAGAGAAGATCGCCGAGTACACAGAACACCACAAACGCGTTTGGCCGGAAATGCTGGATGCGTTGCGCCGCACCGGCTGGCATAACTATTCGCTCTTCATGCGCGAAGACGGCACGCTATTTGGCTATTTTGAGACGCCCGGCACTTTTCAGGACGCGTTGAACGGCATGGGCAAAGAGGCTATCAACGCCAAATGGCAGGAGTTTATGGCGCCTTATTTTGAATCAGTAAGCGGCGAACACGCCGACAAGATGATGGAGGAAGTCGTCGAAGTATTTCACCTCGACTAATCCGCGCAACACACAAGCATCATGGCAACGAAACTAGCATCCGCAGCCTACGCCGTGTTGGCCGACCAGTTGGCCGATCAGGGTCTGAACATCGAATCGATCAAGACAGCACTCAAGGCCCAGCGCATCGAAACTCCGTCCTGGGGCTACGCCAACAGCGGCACGCGCTTCAAAGCCTTTCCCTGGCCCGGAGCCGCGCGCACCACCAGTGAGAAACTCGACGACGCCGCCACCGTGCAAGCCTATACCGCTATTGCGCCCAGCGTGGCCGTGCACATCCCGTGGGACAAACCCGAAAAAGGCGACTATGTCGCGATGGGTCAGTACGCCGCCTCGCGCGGCGTCAAGATCGGCGCGGTCAATCCAAATGTCTTTCAGGATGAGGCTTACCGGCTCGGTTCGCTGGGCAACCCGGCCAACGGCACACGCGAGATGGCGCTGGACCACTTGATCGAATGCTGCGACATCATGCGCAAAACCGGCAGCGATGTGCTCAGCCTGTGGTTTGCCGACGGCACCAACTACGCCGGGCAGGACGATCTGCGCGCGCGCAAACGCCGTTTTGAAGAGGGCCTAGAACTGGTCTACAAAAACATGCCGGCCGGCAGCCGGATGATGATCGAATACAAATTCTTCGAGCCTGCCTTCTACAGCACCGATATCCCCGATTGGGGCACCGCCTATGCGTGGGCGCTCAAGCTGGGACCGCAGGCGCAGGTGCTGGTCGATCTGGGTCATCACGCGCAAGGCGTAAACATCGAGCAAATTGTGGCGTTTTTGCTTGACGAGGGACGGCTGGGCGGCTTTCACTTCAACAACCGCAAATACGCCGACGACGATCTGATTGTGGGCAGCGTCAACCCGTATGAGCTGTTTTTGATCTACAACGAGCTGACTGCGGCGGCGCAGAGCAGTGACGCCGCCGCGCGCGCCTGCGCGCAAAACGTGGCCTACATGATCGATCAATCGCACAACATCGAGGGCAAAATCGGCGCGATGATCCTCTCAGTGCTGAATTGCCAGGAAGCGTATGCCAAATCGTTGTGCGTGCCGCGCGCGGCCATCGCCGCGCTGCAGGCCGACGGCAACGTGCTTGGCGCGCATCATGCGCTGACGGAAGCCTATCGCACCGATGTGCGCCCGCTGCTCGCGCAAGTGCGCGAAGAGATGGGCGTGCCGTCCGACCCACTGGCCGCATACGCCGCCAGCGGCCATGATGCAAAACTCGCCAGCATGCGCGGCACAGCCACGGCCGCTGGCGGGTACCAGAGTTAGCCACGAGTCCTGAGTCCTGAGTCCTGAGTCCTGAGTCCTGAAAATGAAGTGAGCTGATTGGTGTGCTGTCAAGCCCCGCCATAACTTTTCTCAGCCCTCGGGACTCAGGACTCGGGACTCAACTCAGAACTCGGGACTTGGAAATGGGGACTCAGGACTCAGAGCTCAGGACTCGAAAGATCACCCATGATTTCAGAGAGAAATGTCGCCGCTGTCGATCTGGGCGCAGAGAGCGGGCGGGTCATCGTCGCCAGCTTTGACGGCGCCGTGCTGCGCCTAGATGAAGCGCATCGGTTTGCAAACGAACCGGTGCGCGTGCGCAGCGCGTCGCGAGCGGGCGACAATTTGCACTGGGATGTGTTGCGCCTGTTCCACCAAATCAAAACCGGGCTGGGGCGCGCAACGCGCAAAGCCGCGCTCTCCAGCGCCGGGCTCGACACTTGGGGCGTGGATTTCGCGTTGCTGGACCAGCGCGACCGGCTGATCGGCAATCCCTACCATTATCGCGACGCGCGCAACGACGGCATGCTTGACGCGATCTTTCAACGCGTGCCGCGCGAAACGGTGTTTGAGCGCACCGGCATACAGTTTCTGCCATTCAACTCGCTACCGCAGCTGATGGCCATGGTCGAAGACCGGGACGACGCGCTCGACGCCGCCCAGACCTTTCTGACCGTCCCGGATCTTTTCAATTTCTGGCTCAGCGGCGCCAAGGCCTGCGAATTCACCAATGCAACGACCACGCAGATGTACGACACGCGCGCCGGCGCCTGGGCGCGCGGCATGCTGGCAACGCTCGACATCCCGTCGCATATCTTTCCGGATGTGGTGCAGCCCGGCACAGTGCTCGGCAACATGCTGCCGTCGGTCTCCGCGGAAACCGGCTTGCCGGCCATCCCGCTGATCGCGCCGGCGTGCCACGACACCGGCTCGGCCGTTGCCGGAACGCCGCTCACCTCTGCACGCTCGGCCTATATCAGCAGCGGCACCTGGTCGCTCATCGGCGTCGAAGCGCAGGCGCCCGTCATCACTGCTCAAGCGCTGGCCGGCAACTTCACCAACGAGGGCGGCGTCAACGGCACCGTGCGCCTGCTAAAAAATGTGATGGGGCTGTGGCTGCTCCAAGAATCGCGCCGCACCTGGGCGCACGACGGCCACGAATACGGCTATGCCGAGCTGGCGCGGCTGGCCAGCGAAGCACAGCCTTTCGTCTCGCTGATCGAGCCCGACGACGCCAGCTTTCTGGCCCCCGGCGACATGCCCGCGCGCATTCGCGGCTATTGCGCCGCTCGCGGCCAGCATGCGCCCTCGGGTGTGGCCGAAACCGCCCGCTGCATTTTCGACAGCCTGGCTCTGAAATACCGCTTGATCCTCGAGAAGCTCGAAGGCATGCTGGGGCACAGCATCGACGCTATTCATGTGGTCGGCGGCGGATCGCAGAACGCGCTGTTGTGCCAGCTCACAGCCGACGCGGCCCGAAAGCCCGTGCATGCCGGACCGGTGGAAGCCACCGCCCTCGGCAACGCACTGGTGCAGCTCATCGCGCTGGGCGCGATCGGGTCGCTCGAGGAAGGCCGCGCCATCGTCGCGCGCTCGTTCCCGACCACGACCTACGAGCCGCGCCCGATGCACGGCCTGGATGAGGCGTTTGCCCGCTTTAAGCTGCTGGGCTAGCGCTCCTTCGTCGCAAACACGCGTTCGCCCCTGGCAGCGTCGATCGCTATCACGTCGGACGACAGCGACAGCCAGGCCACATCGCCGCGCCAGCCGAACAAGCCGGGCGACAGCAGCGTGTAATCGCCTGTCAACGCGATGGTCTTCTTGCCTACGCTTACGCCATCGCGCAGGCCCAACGTTTGCACATCGATCTGAAACGACGGCTTTCCGGTCAAGCTGAGCAGGCGCACGCCGGCATCGGTCACATGCACCGTCCAGCCGATTTCATCGTCCCCTGCGGCGATCAGGCCGGTGTAACCGTCCGGGCGAATCTCACCGCCCTCGGTGTCGAACTTCAAGTCCCACAGCCGTTCGCCGCTCTTGATATCGATCGCCCAGAGCTCGCTGCGGCGGGTGCCGCGCGTGCGGACAGCCGACACAAACAATACGCCCGAGCGCTCATCCAGCAGCTTCACATCGGCATAGTCGTCGTCGGGCGGATACAGCACGCGCAGCGCGCCGCTTTCGGCGTCCGCCGCGATGATCAGGTTTTGACCGCCAGCCAGCAAGGCGCCGCCGCGCAGCAGCAGCGATGCGCCGCGGCCGGACGAAAATCGCACGTCTGTTGAGCCCGACCAAACAAGCCCGCCTGTGCTCAAGTTGCGCTTCTGAACGCATGCGCCATAGCTGCCGAAGGCGGCATACAACATGCCGGCGTCGGCATCGACCAAGATCGGCGCATCTGTCGAGGCCGCTTCCACATCGCCCGGGCTGCTGGTTTTCTCGCAGATCAGATCGAAGCGGCTCTGCTCATCGCCCGCCGCATTCAGCACGCGCACCATAGCCGGCACGCGCTCGGCCTTTTCGTTGCGCTCAATCACCACCACTTTGTCGCCCCAGGCCAGGATGCGCGGCGACACCTTCGACAGGCGTTGGCTCCAAACTTTGCGTCCGCTCTCGCGCTCAAACGCCTGCAGCTCAGAGTCATTGGTCAGCACGAAAACCCGGTCGCCGGCCGCGTGAATACAGTCGGCGCACGACACGCTGACCTGATCGCTCAGCGAGGTTTCCCATAGCGTCTTGCCGGTGGCGCTGTCGAGCGCGGCCAGCCGGGACTTTTGCGCCATGTAGATCACGCCAGGCGCGATGCTCAAACGCACCTGCTGACTGGCGTCGGCGCGCCAACGCAGCGTCTGCGACTGCGTGTCCAGGTAATACAGTTCGTAGCGGTCGCTGGAGCCGATGGCGAATCCATGACCGATGACATCGGGCGGCGCGCCGTCGCCGCCGTCGATCAACGTGCTGCTGTTTTTCACAAAGACCAGTCCGCTGAACGGCGGGCTGACCTTGTTGACCACATTGTTGACGACTTCAGACACGCGCGGCGGCGTGTCGCCATTAAACAGGCTGCTCAACAGGTCTGTGCCGCGCGACAGCGCCAGCGCGCCCAAACCCAGCGCCACCGACACAGCAACGGCCAGGATGGCGACGGTTGTGCCGCAGCCCGCGGCCGCGCCGCCCACTGCGCGCGAGCCATTAATCACCACCGTGGTCGTCGTGCTGGAACGCGGCGCGCTGAAGCTGGACGACGCCGCGCGCGAGGATTGCGCCATCACGTCCTCTGACGCAAGCAGGCGGTTCAATAGATCGACATCGCCATCGCGCAGCGCGTCAAAGATGTCTTTGGATTCCTTCAAGCCAAGGCCGGTGCTCTCGCGAATCAGCTTGATCGCCTCGATTGCCTGTCCGCCACGCAACAGGACGCCGATTCGCGTC
>JANMNW010000494.1:0-21336 GCA_031368515.1 Chloroflexota bacterium | reverse complement strand
CTGCATGACGCGCCGCGTCATGTGCACGGCCACGCGCGCGTAATCCACGCCAAAGCTCCGTGCGCCAAGGCGCGCCACATGGCGCACGATCTCGCCGCGCCCGCAGCCCAGATCAAGCACGGTCATGCCCGGCGCAACCGTGGCGAAGGCAAACGCCTGCTTCAGCCGGCGCGACAAATGCTCGCCTTCTGACTGGATAAACTCCTCGTAACCCTCACATGCCGTCAGGAAAAATTCCTCGTCATAGAGATCGGAGGAGAGGGGCTTCTCGCGCTGCTCGTTGCTCATTGGATGCGGACGTGGCAAACATTCTACTGGGGCGCGCGCCGGGCGATCACCCTTCTCGTGCCAGGGTCTGTGCCAGAACGTCGGCTGTCTGCCGCGCGATCTTGGGCCAGGCAAACAGGCCGCGCAGCTGCGCGGCGCCGGTCTGCAGGCGCGCGCGCAGGATTGGCGCCTTGAGCAACACCGCCAGGGTGTCCGCCAGCACGCGCGGCGCATCCGGCTCCACCAGCAGCATATTTTCGCCGCTGACAAATTCCGGCACCGACACCCGCGGCCAGGTGGTGACGATGGCTGAGCCGTGCGCGATGGCGGCCATCAACGTGCCACGGCGAAAGCAGGCGCCATCGCGATAGGGCAGGGCAATGCAATCGCAACTGGCAAAACCCGCGCTGACATCAGGCGGCTCCAGAAAGCCCGTTTCAAACCAGAATTGGCCGGCGCCAAGTTCAACGCCCAGCGCGCGCAGGCGCCGGGCATAGCCGGCATTGGTCATGTCGCTTGCGCCCGTTTGCCCGCCGATGTGCAACACGCCGACGTTGGCACCACGCGCCCGCAGATGAGCAAGTGCGCGCATCAGCGCATCGCCGCCCTTCGACTCGTTCAAAAATCCGAAATAGCCGATCAATGCAAGATCGTCGGAGATGCCCCGCGCGCACAACCAGGCCGCCCGGTTGTAGCCAGCCAGCTCATCCGGGCGCACGTTGCTGCCGATGGGAATCAAGTGCGCCGCAGCCACGCGCGCGCTGCGCAAGGCGGCCAGATCTTCGCTGTTCGTCACAATGCACGCGCTTGCGCCGCGCGCCATGCCCACGATCGCGCGCCAGCGCAGCGGCCCGGCTTTTGGAAAGAGATACGGCACGCGCAGGTCGTGAAATGTGACCGTCAAGGGGATGCGCCGCGCAAGCGCGCCGGGCAGCAGGTTGATGGCGGCGTGCATCTGATACGCCGCCGCCTGGTACTGCAAATTGACGACATCTGCCCGGATTGATTTGGCGAAGGCTTCCAGCTCGCGCCGGGTGGCCCAGCCCCAGGCCGAGGCCACACGATGCACGCTGACAGCGCCATCGGTTTCACGCGCCGGCGCGCCGGCGGCCGGGCGCGTAAACACATGCGGCTCGTGGCCCATGGCAGCCAGGGCGCGCGCCAGCTCGCGCGTGAAATCGCCAACGCCGCCCTGCATGGGCGGATATTCGCCGGTCACCAAGACGATGCGCATGGTTCAAAACAACTCGCGTCAGGAATCGGGTTCCTGGGCAGCGGCTCGGCAAAAATGGGCCAAAAACTCCTTGTTGCCATCGGTGCCCTGAATGGGCGACTCAATCACGGCGCGCGCCGGCCAGCCCAAGGTGGCGGCAAAACCAGTCACGCGCTCGACCACTGCTTGATGGATGTCTGGGTCACGCACGATGCCGCCTTTGCCCACCTGCTCGCGGCCCGCCTCGAACTGCGGCTTGATCAAGGCAATGATGCCCAGGTTGTGCGGGCTCAGCCAGGAGACGGTTTTGGGCAGGATCAAGCGCAACGAGATAAACGATACATCAATCACAACCAGCGCGACGGGTTCAGGCAGCGCGTCGACAAAGCGCACGTTGACGCGTTCCTGCACCCGCACGCGCGGGTCGTTGCGCAGCTTCCAATGCAGTTGATTGGTGCCGACATCCAGCGCGTGCACCCGTTGGGCGCCGCGTTGCAGCAGGCAATCGGTAAAGCCGCCGGTGCTGCTGCCGACATCGGCGCACACCCAACCGCGCGGGTCGACGGCAAAGGCGTCCAGCGCCGCTTCCAGTTTGAACCCGCCGCGCGAGACATAGCGCGGCGGATTGTCCACCGTGACAACCAGCGCGTCGTCGTCGTTGTGCGTGGAGGCGGGCTGGTCGATCACCTGTCCATCCACCCGCACCTCGCCCGCCCGGATCAGGCGCTGCGCCCAATCGCGGCTTTCGGCCAGCCCGCGCGCGACCAGCAGCGCATCCAGGCGCTGCTTCTTCGTCCCGCGCTTGCGCGCGCCGGGCGCGGGCGCGTTCAGCGGCCGTACTCCAGCCGCGAGATCAGCTTGTCGGGCAATCCGGCGGCGCGCATGCGCGTCTGCGTTTCTTTGACAGCGTACTCGCAGCGATACAACGTCCACGACGCATGCACGGTGTCGAGCAGAGCATAGGCCGCGCGCGGGTCGCCGTCGCGCGGCTGGCCCACGCTGCCGGCATTGATGATGTAACGGTTGCTGCGGCGCAAGCTGATGGGCAGATTGTGCTCCGGGTGCGAGGTGCGGATGCTTTGCGCGCGCACATCCTTGATGAACATCAACGGCACATGCGTGTGCCCAACCAGGCAATAAGGCTGCGTATACATCGAAAAGTTTTCACCGGCGATGTTGTTGTCAATGATGTACTCCCAGATGGGATAGCGCGGGCTGGCATGCACAAGCAAAAAATCGCCCTGTTCAGCGCGCTCTAGGCGCGCCTGCAGATAGCGCAGGTTGTCGGGTTTTAGCACGCTGCGCGTCCACTGAATGGCGGCTGCGGCGTTGTCGTTGAATGTTTCGATGTCGAGCGCGCCGAGCACGGCCCAATCGTGGTTGCCGGCCAGGCACAGATGCGGCAGCGTGCGCAGCAGTTCGACGCATTCGTTCGGGTCCGGCCCATAGCCAACCACATCGCCCAGGCACCACACGATGTCATAGCTAATATTGCGCGCGCGCGCATCCGCCAGCACCGCTTCGAATGCGGTCAGGTTTGCGTGAATGTCGGAGATGACGAGGCAGCGCGCCATTTTCGAATGCCATCCTTGAGAGTTTGCAGGCCCAGCAGCGCGCACTTGACGCGTTGCGCGGTCAGCGTCACGCCGACCAGATCCAGCATGGCCTGGGGCGGCATCTCTTCCAATTCGGTCAGCGGTTTGCCAAGCGCGTCTTCAAGCAGCATGGAAGCCGCAGCCTGGCTGATGATGCAGCCGTCCCCGCTGAAGCGCGCGTCGGCAATCGTCGTTTTGTCGTCGCTCAGGCGCACATCCACGCGGATGCGGTCGCCGCACAGCGGGCTGACGCCTTCGCTGGTGATGTCGGCATGGTCGATCACGCCGTGCTGACGCGGATTTTCGTAATGATCGAGGATGTGTTCGCGGTAGAGATCCTGCATGGCTCTTATTGTGCGGCGGCGCCGCAGCACAGTATCCTACCGTCGCAGCACGCGTTTGGCCCGCTCGATGCCCTCCGCAAGCCGGTCAATTTCCTGCGTCTCGGAATAGACGTAAAAGCTGGCGCGGGCGGTGGCGTTGATCCCCAGCCGGGTGTGCAACGGCTGGGCGCAATGGTGCCCGGCGCGGATGGCGATGCCCTGCTGATCCAGCAGCGACGCCAGGTCGTGCGGATGAATGCGGTCGAGCGTGAAGGTGGCCACGCCGCCGCGGATTTCCGGATCGCGCGGGCCGATGATCGTCAGCCCGTTGATCTCGCTCAAGCGCTCCAGCGCATAAGCCACCAGCTCGCGCTCATGCGCGCGCACGGCCGGCATGCCCAGCGCGGACAAATAGTCGACCGCCGCGCCCAAACCGATCGCCTGCACAAACGCCGGCGTTCCAGCCTCGAACTTCACCGGCGGGTCGGCCCAGGTGGCGCCGCCGAAGCCGACCTCGCGGATCATGTCGCCGCCGGTCATGAACGGCGGCATGGCTTCCAGCAACTCCAACTTGCCGTAGAGCACGCCGATGCCGGTGGGTCCGAGCATTTTGTGGCCGGAGCAGACGAAGAAATCGCAATCCATCGCGCGCACATCGATGGGCATGTGCGGCGCGGACTGGCAGCCGTCCACGATCACTTTGGCGCCCAGCTCGCGCGCGCGTGCCACGATGGGCGCCGGGTCGGTGATGGTGCCGAACACATTGGACACTTGCGCAAAGCTGATCAGGCGCGTGCGCGGACCGGTCAGCTTTTGAAACGCCTGCATATCGAGGCGCCCTTCGGCGTCAAATGGCGCAAACTTGAGCACGATGCCGCGCTCTTTGGCCGCCACCAGCCAGGGCACGAAGTTGGCATGATGCTCAAACTCGGTGATGACGATCTCGTCGCCCGGCTGCAGAAAGTGGCGCGCGTAGGAGTAGGCCAGCAGGTTGAGCGATTCGGTCGCGTTGCGCGTAAAGACGATGCTATCAGGCGACGGTGCGCCAAGAAAGCGCGCCACGCGCGCGCGCGCATCGTCGTAGCGGGCGGTGGCGGTTTCGCTGAACGCATAGACGCCGCGATGGACGTTGGCGTAGGCGCGGGTGTAAACGTCGTCCATCGCGCGCAACACGCTGAGCGGTTTTTGCGACGAGGCAGCGCTGTCGAGAAATGTCACGCGCTGGCCGTTCACCACTTCATCCAGAATTGGAAAGTCGGCACGGATGGCGTCGGTCGGAAATGGTGTTCGCACAGCGTGATTCACAAAGGCTACTTTGTCACCGGGATGACGAGCTGTCGCGCGCCGGCTTCACCGCACTCGATGATCAACGACATGTTGCCGGCGGGCTCGTCGGCGTCGACGGTCCAGATCCAGGCGATGCCGCCGTCGCGGCCGGCGCTCTGACGGGCGGATCCGGCGATCGGTTCGAGGATGACGCCGCCATCGGCTCCGGCACGCGCGATTTGCAGCGCGCAGGTGCTGTTTAGCGGGGCCTGGATCGACAATGCCGCCGCGCCCCCGGGCGCCACCTGCGGTGACACGGTGCGCACTTTTATTCCGGTGGTGCGTGGATCGCTGGTGGCTGGCACGCGTCCATTGCGGCCGGCGCCGATGATGAGCGGCGCGCGGCGCGGCCGCGGCGTGTCCGTGGGCGGAAGGGTGGGCAGCACGGCCAGCGCAGTGATCGTCAGAATGACGGCCTGGCTGGTTGCGCGCGAGTTTGGCGTTTTGGGCGGTCCGAAGACTTCGGTCAGGTCGATGGTGGGCGACGGCAGCGGCGTCACGGTGGGCGGCGGCGTGGCGCTGGGCGGCAACCGCACGCTGGATGTTGCGATGGCGGGCGCGGTTGGAATCGGCGCAGGCGTGGAGGGCGGCGGGGGTTGCCCGCCGAGCGTGGCTGTTGCCAGCACGATGGGCGTTTGCGTGGCGCCCGATGGCGGCACGACCGCCGTCGGCGGAACCGGCAGCGTCGCCGTCGCGATGGCCGATTGCAGCGGTTCGATGGCCAGGGCGTTGCCGCAGGCGGTCAGCAAGCTGCCTGCAATAATGGAGGAGACGATGTTGCGCCAGCAGGGCTTCATAACGCAGTCAGTTTAACGCATGAGAATAAAGCAAACAGGGCGCGAGACCCGCTCGCGCCCTGTCGTATTGCCTGCGATTGGCCTTGCGCCAGCCTACTTCTTCTTTTCGGCTTCCACTTCTTCGTCTTTCTTGCCCTTCTCGATGACTTCAACTTCGGTCGGCTCGACGACAGCCACTTCTTCGGCCTTGGCTTCCACGAAGCGCTGGATGCGCAGCACTTCATCATCCGGCTTTTCGAGCACGGTGACGGCGGCGGGCACAACCAGGTCCTTGACGCGCACAACATCGCCGATGCTTAGCGCGCTGACATCGATGGTGATCGAGTCGATCAGGTCGCCGGGCAAGCACTCGATCTCGAAGGAGCTGAGCTCCTGCAACAGAACGCCTGCGCCGCTCTTAAGATCGGGCGAAACGGCTTCGCCGGTGACGATGACGCGCACCTGGGCGCGAATGCGCTCGGTCATCGACACTTCGTAAAAATCGACGTGCAGCAGCGCGCGCGTCACGGGATCGCGCTGAATTTCGCGGGTGAGCACCATTTTTGGCGCGTTTTTGGCGTCGCCGACCTGCAGCGCGATCAATGTGTTACGGCCGGTCTTGCGCAGAACCAGGGCCAGCTCTCGCTCGGCCAGTTGTACGGACGATGCCGCGATGTTGTGGCCATAAATCACGCCGGGCACTTTGCCCGTGCGGCGCAGCGCTTTGTTTCCGCCGGATGTGACGCGCGCTTCCGCGCTTAAGTGGATATTGTCTGACATGCTTGCGTTCTCCTTGACTGTGATTCAACCGCCCATCGGATCCTTTCCTACTCACGGTTGGGGCTGTGATGCATGCATCACACGGGCGTTTGAGCGGGGCGGGATTATACCCGCACCCGCGCAGCTTTTCGATTTAAGTGGAGCATTTCAACCCGCACGAAAAATGCGCAGCGCGACGGAAACGGCCACGGCTACGGCCACGTGCCACCTGCCACGTAGTTGTGGTCGTGGCACGTGGCCGTGGTCGTGGCACGTGGCGCGTGGACGTGGCCGTGGCACGTGGCCGTGTGATGCGCGCTTTGGGGGGATTTCATAGCCTCCACATCCTCGGTATCACCAATACCGCCGCCACGATCAACAGCGCGGTCAACGGCAGCCCGATGCGCGGGAAATCGCCGGCGCGATAGCCGCCCGCGCCCATCACAAAAACGTTGACGGGGTGGGCGATCGGCGTGATAAATGTCATCGAGGTGCCGATGGCGACAAACATCGCCATGGCCCGCGGATCGCTGCCTAGCGCCAGGGCAGCGCTGATCGCGATGGGCGCGAGCACGACACCGGTAATTTGCCCGGACATGAACTGCGTCAATGCGACGGTAAGCACCATCAAGCCGGCCGCCACAGCCAATGAGCCATACGGCGACAGGATGCCAACCAGCAGCCGGGCGGCATCGTCGGCCGCGCCGGTTCGCGCCATGGCGACGCTTACTGGCAAGAGCCCGGCCACCAAAAACACGGCGCGCCAATCGACGGCGCGATAAGCCTCGTCCATGCTCAAGCAACCGGCCAGCACCATGCCCAGCGCGCCAATCATCATGCAGTGGGCAATGGGCAGCCAGCCCAACGCGCTGCAGGTCAATGCAAGAACGAAGATGGCGATCGCAGCAGCGGCGCGCTCGGGCCGCGCCGGGACGGCTGGTTTGGGCGGCTGCAGGACCAGAAAGTCGCCGTCATTTTGCAGCAGCGAGATGGCAGTGCCTGACGCTTGCACCAGCAGCGCATCGCCATGGTCCAGCGCGATTGCGCCCAGATCGGTGCGCACGGATCGTCCGCCATGCCAAATAGCCAGCGCGTTGGCGCCAAATTTCTCGCGGAATCGCAAGCCGCGCAATGAGCGTCCTGCGGCGCCCGAGCGCGGCGCCAGCGTGATTTCGTAAAGGCCAATGTCGCTGTCGGCAGGGCGCAACACGATGGCGGGCTCGTGGCGCACCAGTGTGCCGAGCGCCAGCAGCTGATCGATGCGCTCTGCGCGGCCGATGAGCATGAGCACATCGCCTGCCTGCAATCGCAGCCCGGGCGCGGGCGCCAGAATGCTGTCGCCATTGCGATGCAAGGCCATGATGGCGATGCCGAAGCGCGCGCCGATGTCGCATTGCGCAATGGTGCAACCGGCCAGCGGCGATCCGGAGGGAATTCGCAGCTGATGCAGCCGCTCGTCTAGCGCATAGGTATTTTGGAGCGCGCTCAAGCTGCCGATCTCTTCAAACGCCTCGCGGCGCGGCAGCAAGCGCTGGCCGAACAGCAGTATGAACGCGCCACCCATCACCATCAACGGCGCGCCGACGGCGGCAAAATCGAACAAGCCATAGCCGGGCAATCCGCGGCTGATCAGCATCTCTCCAACCACGATGTTGCCAGTGGTCAGATACGTGGCCATGCCGCCGAGCGCGGTGGCGAATGCCAGCGGCATCATCACTTGCGACGGCGCTACACGCCGGCGTTTGACCGCTTCCACCGTTGCCGGCAAGGCGATGGCCGCCGCCGCGATGTTGTTCATAAACAACGACAGCATCGCGCCGCATGCCATCACGGCGGCGACCATCGCCCGGTCGCTGCCGCCAATGCGTTTGCCCGCGGCGGCGATAAAGCGCCCGACGGTGGCGGTGACGCCCGTGCGCTGCAAACCCTGCGCCAGAATGAAGATGCCGATGATCGTGATCACCGCCGAGCGGCTAAACCCGGAGAACACGTCCTCTAGACCGATAACGCCCGTGAGCCCCAGCGCCAGCGGCACGGCCAGCGCCACAATGTCTGCCCGCACGCGATTGCTGAGCATCAACGCAAAGGCGACGCCCAGCACGGCCATAAGAACGACGAGCGGGGGAATGCTCATAAGGACTGCCAAGATGCCACGCCGCAGTTAAGACCCCGCGATGCAAAGCGATGCGCGATCAGCTTGCGGCGGCTGTGTCGCTGGCGGCGTCCGCCGGCGCCGGACGCTTCTCCAAAATCATCACTTTGAACGACTCGGCGGGCACCAGCCCTTTGCCGGTTTCGGTCGCCCATTGGCGCACCATCTTGACCGCGTCTTCGCCCACCTGGCTTTTGTGCTGGCGCAGCGCTTCGGCTTTGAGATCCACCGTCTCGCTGATGTCCACCCAGGTGTCTGGCTGCAGCGCCCATTGCACCCATACTTCGCGCACTTTATGGGCCGGGCCCAATTCCGGATACATCAGCGGCATGCCGGCGACGGGTGCGATGGCGTCCATGGCCGCCACGGCCACAGCCCGGTGATCGGGATGATTGATGTATCCGTCGCCGCTGAACATCATGGTGGGGTCCATGGTGATGACAACTTCGGGTTTGTGTTTGCGGATGAGCTGGACAAATTTGCGGCGCAGCTCCAGCGTGGGCATCACCTCGCCGTCGTTTTCGCGCAAAAACTCGACTTCGTGCACGCCGCAAATTTCTGCCGCTGCGCGCTGTTCCTGCTCGCGCAGCACGGCGATGGTCTCGCGCGTGAATTGCGGATCATGCGTACCGCCATTGCCGCTGGTGGCGATGGCATACACGATGCGCGCGCCGCGCCGCGCCCACTTTGCGCAGGTGCCGGCCGCGCCAAATTCGATGTCGTCAGGATGGGCAACGATGACCAAAGCAGACGAAGGCACAAATTCGCTTGAGGTGCTCACGGGACGATTGTACGAGCTTCTGTCATTATTGCGGCGCTTGGATGCAGCCGCGAATTACGTTTCAAAACTCGTGGCGCAGTCTTTACAATGCGCGAGGCCGCGCCCATTGCTGCGCCTATCACGACGGTCTAGGCTCTGATCGTCGCATCTCATCACGTCATGGCAGATCAAACGACAATCCTCGTTATCGCGCCCGGTCCGGAACAGGTGGCGCTCTTGCTGATGTGCATGCTGGCGCTGATCGGCTTGATCGCCTTCAACTTGCGCATGATGAATATGCGCGGTCAGGAGCTGGTGGATGCGGCCGTGGCTGTCAGACAGTTGATAGATGACGCCGCTCGCCACAAAGAGCCGAAGCCCTAAGGCCGAACTTTCCGGCCATCTCATCCTAAAGACCCGCCGCTTAGCGCTTCGCGCCATTTCACTTTGTGTAAACTGGGCACTGGCTGTACAGATGCCCAATTTCTCAGAGTATTCCAATCGGGTCGAACGCGGACGAGGCGGCATGTCCACCGTCTATCGCGCCGTCTCGCCTGATGGCGTGACCGTAGCCCTCAAGGTGCTGGCGATCCATCTGGCCGCCGACCCCAACGCCCCGCGCCGTTTTGAGAACGAAATCAAGCTGCTCAGCACGCTGGTGCACCCCAACATCGTGCGACTGCTGGGTGCGGAGCTGCGCGGCCAACCGCCCTTCATCATCATGGAATTCATCGAGGGCGAGTCGCTCGATCAACGCGTGACGCGCCTGGGGCCGCTGTTGCCAAAGCAATTGGTTCCAATTTTGCTGGACATGGGCTACGCGCTCGACTATGCGCATGGCAAGAACATCATTCACCGGGATGTTAAACCCAGCAACATTCTGATCCGCAAGAGCAATGGCCGGGCGCTGTTGACCGATTTTGGCGTGGCCAAGTCGCCCGAGGTGACTGCGTTTACAGCCACCAACACGCGGGTGGGCTCGGTGTATTACATGTCGCCGGAGCAGGTGGAAGGCCGCTTGGAGATTACGCGGGCGAGCGATGTCTATTCGCTTGGCGTGACTGCCTATCTTGCTTTGACGGGCAAGCATCCGTTTGAAGGCACGAACGAAATCGCCATCGCCAAAAAACATGTCGACAGCATGCCGGTGCATGTGTCGGACATCAACCCGAACATTCCGCGCGGCGTGGGCGATGTGGTGATGATGGCACTGGAAAAGCTGGCTTACCGGCGCTATCAGAGCGCGGGCGAGCTGGCGCGCCGTTTTCGGGAGGCGGTTGGAAGCGCTGCGGCATCGCCCAAAGCGGCGCGCGCGCAGACGGCGGGCATGTCTGCGGCGGAAGCGGCCGCAGTCGCCTCGGCGGCCGCCGTGGCGGCAGCTGCTGCCAAGCATTCCAACACCAGGTCGCCCGTTCCATCGACCAACGGTACACCCCGCCCAACGGCATCAAACGGCGCCCGCACGCTCGAAGTGCCTGCGCGGGCGCCTGCGCCAGCGCCTTCGCGGCGCGTGGCATGGGGCGTGCCACTAGTCCTGTCGATGCTGCTGGTGTGCTGCGCCATTGGCGTGGTTGGCGCAAACATCCTGGCGGGTATCAGCGAGCCCTTGCCGACGTTCTCCAACCTGTTTACGCCCAAAGCTGCGACGGCGCGGCCGGATGTCATGGTCACGCTGCCGCCCGGCGCCAGCGTGCTCACCGTGCCCGCGCCCGTCACACCTGGCCTGACCATCGCCGACGACATGAACACGCCGCTAGCGGCTGCGACGCAAACGCCGATCGCCGCGTCGGCCACGCCGGTGCTGGTTTATATTGAGGTTCCGTCGACGCCGGTTTATGTGGTGGAACCGGTTTTTGTCCCCGTGCCGGTGCAACCGCGCCGGCGTCCGGGCTATCCGCCGCCCCCGCCGCCGCTTCCACAGCCAGACTATGCGCCGCGCGCTACGGCGACCCAATCCGCGGGTCCGGTTCCGCCGGTAATTGCGACGCTGCCGCCGCCGCCAGCGCCGAGCAGCACGCCACCGCCAACCCCGCCGGTGATGGAGTCGCCGCTGCTGATCGTCACCTCGGCTCCCTAGCGTCCGGACGTGACCGGTGCCGGGCGATTGTGCGGATGACAATTTGGCCGCGCTGAGCGGAAACCTGTGCCCACAGATTTGCAGCGGCTTCTACAATACCGTGGCTTATGGACGCGCCCGAGAAAGTTGTAGAACCGATCATCGCCACAGCAAATAAAAAGCCGCATGTGCGCCGGCGGCGCGCGCCGCGCCGCGCCGGTCGTGTGACGATAAGCGACATCGCCGCGCGCGCCGGCGTATCCAAAACAGCCGTGTCGTTTGCGTTCAACGTGCCTGGGCGGCTGGCGAAGGAAACGTCCGAGCGGATTTTGGAGGTGGCGCGCCAAATGGGCTATATGCCCAATCCCATCGCGCGCAGCCTGAACACACGCCGCACCCACGCGATCGGATTGATCGTGCCGCAAAACATTCCAGATGTGATGAAAAATCCGTTCTTCGCTGAGCTGATGCGTGGAATTGGCGAAGTGTGCACGCGCGAGGGCATGTCGCTTATTTTGATTCCGCCAATGCTGGGCTCGCTGGTCGATGCCACCTATACCGCATTGATGGATGGATGCATCGTGACCGGCTTGGAAGCCGACGATGCGGTGGTGCGCGCTTTGACGCAGCGCAACATCCCGTTTGTGATGATTGATGCGGATGCGCCGCAAGTGACCTCGGTGTTGATCGACGATTATGACGGCGCGCGCAGTGTCATGCGGCATGTGCTTGAGCGCGGCCACTGCGAGATTGCCCTGGTGAATTTCCGTTCGCGCACCGGCCGCCTGGCCGATTATCACGGCACGATTAAGCGCCGATTGGATGGCTATCTGGCTGCGCTGAACGAGCGCGGTTTGTCGATGGAATCGCCGGGCATCAGGTTGTTGGAAACGGATCTTTCGCTGGAAGGCGGAATGACTGCTTTCGACCGGCTGATTGCCGCACCGACGATGCCGACGGCGGTCGTGGCCTTTAGCGATGTGATTGCGTGGGGCGTGATGGAAGCGGCCAAGCGCCATGGTTTGCGCGTCCCCGAGGATCTGGCGCTGGTTGGCTTTGACGATTTGCCAGCCAGCCGGTTGCTCAATCCAGGGCTTACCACGGTGCGTCAAAACGTCGTCAAAAAAGGGCGGCAGGCGGCCGAGTTATTTATCGCCAGTCTGCGGGGCGAGGATTCGGGCAAGCCGCAGCGGGTGGTGTTGCCGGTGGAACTGGTGATTCGGGCGTCCAGCTGACAAAAACGCTTGCAGTTTTCATCTCTTTAAGAGATGAAAACTGCAAGCGTTTTCTGCAGGCCAGGCCGCGAGTATGTTATCGCCGTGTCAGCGGCAGATACATCGTGTTCAAGCCAGTGCTAAAGCTCCAGCTGTAATCGCCGCCCATCTGCCGTCCATCGGCGGCCAACACACCCGCCGCGCCGCCCTTAACCACAGCGGTGAAGAGCGCATTGCCCGCCAGCGAACCGCTAGGCTTGAAGCTGGCACCGATGACCGTGGCGCCATCCAGCGCAAGCACGGGCGTCACCGTGCCGGGAACGGCATTGCCGCTGGCGTCGCGCACGATCATCGTGCTGCCTGAGAGCGAACTGCTGTTCATGGCTGAGCCAAACGCCACATCGATGCTGGACACGCTCACGCCCGTGCTGTTGGGCGTCGGCGTCCAGGCCTCGGGCGAGAGCGCCCACGGCTTGGCGACCACATTGGCCGACCAGTCGCTGTAGTTGCCGCTCTCATCGTATGAGCGAATGCTGTAATACACCTCCACATCGTCGGCCAGGCCCCACAGCTTGGCATCGACAAGATCGTTTGTTCCCGTCACCACTTGCTTCGGTCCCATGTTGCGGGTGTAGACAAAGTTGGCCGGAGTGTCCGGGTTGCCGTCGTTCACTATGCCAAGGCCGATTTCATAGCCAGCCAGATCGCGCTCGGCGTTTTGCGTCCAGCGCACGGATAGCTCGCCAGCCAGCGGTGTGGTGGTCAGACCGGACGGCACTGCCGGGGCGCGCTGATCGGTCACTTCCATCACCACGCTGCTCGATTTCCAAACTGGCGCATTGCTGTTGTCCTCGGCAATCACCACCAGTTTGTACTTGCCGGTGGGCACTTCGCCCAGGTTCCAGGTGAACGAACCGGCGCCCAAGGGCAGATCGTCGGCCAGCGTCTTGATGCTGGTGTAGTCGATCGGCGCATTGGTGTCGGTAATTGCGGCGTATCCCACGCGCACATCGGCCGTGCTGTCGGTGTCGCTGGTGTTCCAGCTGATCGTGATATCGGCCGGATGCGTGGCGCCATCGCATAGCACCGTCACGCCAGGCACCGTGCTGCCGGTGCACGTGAGGTTGGTGATGTTGACTTTGGGCGCCTGATTGACCGTAAAGGACTGCGCGGTGTAGCTGGCCGGCGCGTTGTCGATGATCAGTTCATACGATCCCGGCGCCGCATCCACGATTTGGTAGCCGCGATAGGTTTGTCCATCACCCGTCTCTTCGCCATACGTCTGGGTGGTTCCGTTGACGGTGGCCTGAGTCAGAATTGTGCTATTCGGCAAGCGCAGCCGAATTACGGGCGCGCCGCTTGGGAAGAACACACCCGCGACCAGTGTGGTGGTCTGCGTGATTTGAATCGGCACAACATCCTGCATGATCGCCGGCGACTCGACGCCATTGCCTTGCTTGGCGCCTTCGAGGCTGGCCGCCGCGCCGGAGACGAGCCCGAGCGAGACCGCCTCGTCGCTGGGAAGGATGCGGCTGGCATAACCAGGCACGCCTGCCGCAGCGTTGGCGCGCACCGCCGCAGTGTTGATCGGCACGATTTTGTCCAGGCCGATGGCGATGATGTCCGGCGCGCCATCGCTGAAGTCGATGAAGCCCGAAGCGCTCAAGCCAATGACCGTGATGGTGCCCTTCAAGCCGAAGCGCTCTTTGCCATTTTCGCCGTTGCGGTTGTCCTTGAAGTGGCCGCCGGACAGGTTGACATTGGCTGCCACGCGATCGACGAGCGGCAGGCCTGCAAACGTGTGCTTCTTCACGCCGATCTGCGCAAAGGCGGTGGCTGCCACCTTGGTCTTGGTCACGCCGTTGGCCGTGACCCGACCGACATCGAGTTTCAAGCCGCCTTGCACCACCACGCCGGTGATGTTGACATCTAGATGGAAGCCTGGCGCGGTGCCGTTGAACGCGGCGTTGTTGCCGATGGCCATATTGGCGTTGGCCACGTTGAACAAAAGGATCGAGAGCTGCGCGTTGGCCGTCAACTTGAACGGGTTGACTTGCAGTGTTGTCGCGCCTGTGACTTTTGCGATGGGCAGGTTGATCGGCGCAGGCACGCGCAACAAGGTGTTGGCCACCATGCCTGCTGTGATCTGCACGGTGCCGGCCTTGACGTCAAAGCCGCCGCTGATGCCGGTCATTTCCATGCCGGTGTTGCCGATAGGTATGCCCGTGCCAAACGGCGCGGTAAAGCTCACCAGCACGCCGCCGCCGGTTTGGTTGGTCGTCGGGTTGACCCGTATGGTCAGCGCCACCGAGACGCCGGGGCTGTTTGCGCCGGGTTCGATGCCGGGCAGCGGCATTTTCCCGCCGGCTGCAAAGACATACGAGCCGTCGGGGTCCTTGGCGAACGAGCCTTTGAGCCCGACAAACTGGAAGTTGCCGATGCTAAGCGGCGCCAATTCGAAGCCGCCTCCGGCGACCTGCACATTGCCCGCGCCGTTGACCGCAAATCCGCTGATCGAGATGCCGTTGGCCGCTTGGCCGCTGGTCACACCCGTAGGCAATGTCAGGCTCGCCGTCTGCGCGCCGAAGCCGCCGTCTTCAAACAACCTGGCATTGGTCAGCGCCACGCTGAAGCCTGCGAGCTTGAGGTTGAACCCAGCCAGCGAGCCTTCCATGCGTTTGAGACAGGTGGTCGTTGTGCCGGTGGGCGATGTGTTATTGGGTGTGGTGCAGACGGATTTGCCGCTGCGCACGATCAATTGACCGGTCGCGCCCACGGCGCTGTTGCCCGTCAGCTTGACGGTCATGTTGCCGGTCATGGTGATGGTGGGCGAATCGCCGACCACGCCGGCTGTGCCGGTAAGTGTCATGCGCAGCAGCGTGTTCTCCATCGTTGGCGCGCCAAACGAAACCGCGCCGAGCGAGAACTTGAGCTGTTTGGCTTTGTCGATGCCCAGCCGGAAGTTTGTCAGGCCCGCTGCGGTCTGACCGCCCAGGTTGCCCGGCCACTGTAGTGAAAATGTGGTGGCCTTGATGCCGTAGAAATCTTCTGCCACGCTGCCGGCAAACGTCACGCCTTGCAGGTTGAGCTTCATGGGGCCTATGCTGGGCGTCATGTTCTGCAACCCGGCTTCGATGTTGGGTTTGGCCACGCCGTTGACCGTCGTCCGGCCGATTTTGAGCGTGATTGGCAACGGTGTGCCGCTGGCCGCCGCGCCAAATTCCATCGTGGAGTTGAACTGGAACGACAGCGTTTGCGCCACGGCGTCGTTGATCAGGCCGAGCGTTTGATTCTTCATGCGGAACGCGTCGCCGAATTCCCACGGATTCACTGGCACGGTCACGCCGCCGATCGACCACTGGTTGTTTTTGTAGAGCAGCTTGCTGAACGAGAAGACCACATCGGGCTTGGTCGGATCCAGAGGCGGCACATCCGGGTTGTCTGCCTTGCTCACGTCGACCGTGGCTGCCTCGAATTCCGTTGGCTTGAGCACGATGCCTTTGGCGTCGAGCACCAGACCGGCGATCTTGAGCTTGAAGCCGTCGATCGAGCCGGCGAAAGCGCCGGTTTCGCCGTATGTCACGCGGCCGGTCACCTGCAACGCCTCGTTGTCCGTGCGCGAGCCACCGATCAGTTTCAGATTGATCGGGAAGGTGGCTTTGAACTGCTTGGCGGTCAGGTCGAATTCGGCGTTGATGGTGTTGAATTCCCCTACGGTGCCGCCCTGATTAAAGAATGTCAGGATCGAGCTGCGCGCGAAAAAATCCATCAGATAGGGCCCGGCGCGTTCCACCCCCTTGCTGACAAAAACAGGCACTGCGCCGGCGGGCGGAAAGAAGATCTTTTTGTTGGTGGTATCGACGAAGAGCCGGCCGGCGACGACCTGATTAGCGCTGGTTGGATCCATCACATAGTGCGTGCTGAGCAATGGGGATGTGTTTGGATCGTTGATCCAGCGCACTTTGCCAAGCGCGAAATCGGTGGTCCCGGTACTGGGATCCGGTGCGTTCAGGTGAAAATATGCCGCTTTGTAGGTGCTCTCACTGATGTTAAGGAAATTGAACGTGGTTGCCATGTCGTCAATCTTGACCAACATTGGCCCGCTTTTGACGCCCATGCGTACGTTTCCTTTGAGCGAAAACCCAACTGAGCCTTCTTCAAAGACATCGCCGCAGATAGTCATGTTGTTGACGTCGCGGCAGGTTTGAGCCTGTGCCCGCACTGCGGCGACCACGCCGGCGGCCATGGCCAGCCCGGCCACGACCACCGTAATTCGTTGTAACGTTTTGCCTCTAAATAGTGTTTTGATCATCGATCCCTCCTAGCGTTGCATTCGAAACATCCGCATCGTCGTTCGGATGTGTTTTTTGGTCTGGCTCATCTTGAGCGAATTCCGATACAGTTCGCACTCTCAGATTCCCGCCGACTGTAGTGCCAGCGAGCGTCTGATCGATGTCAGCGGCCAGATCTGCCCGTTCGGACAGCGCCTGGCGCGCCACGCGTCGGAACTCGCGCAGCCACTGGCGCAATTGGGCGTCGGCATCACGCAGCGCCTCGGCCCGTTCACACCGCGCCAACCCGTCAGCCAGCCAGCGCGCTGAACCCCCGTGATCTTCGAAGAAGTCGCGCGCGGGAGCGTCCGAGAGCACGAATAGGATTGCCGCGCGCACTGCATGGATATCGAGAGACTTGGACATGTCTGTTTGCAAGTTAACGGTTTAGCGATACAGTCGTCAACCTCAGGCGGAGACAACCTAGGGGGATATGGCCAGAGGAAGACCGGTTGACCCGGAACGGGACAGACGCGCCGCAAACTTCGCGAACGAGCTGGCAAATGCGCTGGCAGAACTCAAGCTAACGCATGCCGACATTGCGAGGCTGGTTGGCGTGCGCGTGGTATCTGTCGATTCCTGGACACGACTCAGCAATTCCAATTTGCCAGGGGAGGCAAATCTGGCGCGCCTGTGCGCCACCCTTAACCAACGCGCGCCGGGTGTGGGCGATCGCGTGTGGCAGGCGGCGACGGGCCGCAGCGCCAAACGCATCCAGCCGGCAGCATCTGCGCGGGCGGCAGCGCCTGCGGCTGTCGAGCAGTTTGACAGGGGGCAAGCGCTGCCCGCGCCCGTCGATCGCTTTATCGGCCGGGAAAAGGAAATCTCTGATGCGGCGGCGTTTTTCAGCGGCCATCGCGGCGAAACACCGCGGCGCATGCTGAGCATGATCGGCGTGGGCGGGGTGGGCAAGACGCGACTTGCGCTGGAAGCCGCGCGCGCGGTGCAATCGCTGTTCACCGATGGCGTCCGGCTGGTCGAACTGGCGGCGCTCGCAGATGCCCAGCTGGTGACGCAGGCGGTGGCACAGGCTGTTGGTTTGCAGCAGGTGCAAACCTCCTGGCTTCAGGCGTTGCTTCAGCATCTGGGCCGGCGGCATATGCTGCTGGTTTTAGACAACTGCGAGCACCTGATCGACGCGGTGTCGGTGCTTGTCGAGCGACTGTTAAGCGAATGCCCTCGCCTGCATGTGCTCGCGACCAGCCGCGAGCCCTTGCACATCGCCGGTGAGCATTTGATGCGGGTGCCGTCGCTGCGTATGCCCACAGCCGGCGATTCCGGCCAGCCGGATGCCGCTGCCGCGCAACCACTGCCGCGCGAGTTGATGCGCTATGACGCGATTCAACTCTTCGTCGACCGCGCGCGCCAGCTTCTGCCCGATTTTGCCGTCGATGCATCCAATGCGGCCGATGTGTTTCAGGTGTGCAGGCGGCTTGATGCGATACCGCTCGCCATCGAACTGGCCGCCGCGCGGCTGCGCACGATGTCGCCGGCCGAAATCTTGCGTGGGCTGGACGACCGCTTTGATTTGCTGACCGGCGGCCGGCGCTATGCGCTGCCGCGTCAGCAGACGCTGCGGGCGACGCTGATGTGGAGCTATCAGCTGCTCACGCCGGTGGCGCAACGCCTCTTGGAGCGGATGTGTGTGTTTGCCGGAGGCTGGACACGCGAGAGCCTTGCCGTTTATTCGGGCGGACGCTTTGAGCAGGGCGCGGCGCAGGATGAATTGGTCGAGAAGTCGCTGGTCAACGCCAGCGCTCAGGCCGGTGCGACGCGCTATGGCATGCACGAAACCGTGCGCGAGTTTGGACGGCGCATGTTGATCGAGCGCGGCGAGCTGGCCGACGCCCAGCGCCAGCATGCGCGCTTTGTGCGCGACACCGCCGAACAGGCGGCGCGAGCATTTGCCGGCAGCCAGTTTGGCGCCACAGCGCGCATGCTCGACCAGGAAATCGACAACGTGCGCGCGGCGCTTGACTGGTGCCAGGAGTGCGGCGACGACGAGTGCGCCGCGCTGGGCCTGCAAATTGTCGGCGCGTTGTGGATGTATTGGCGGCTGCGCGGCTATCTCTCCGAAGGCCGCGAACGGGCCGAGCGTTTTCTGGCGCATGCGCCCGGCGCCGATGCTGCGTTGCGCGCGCGCGCGTTGATGTGCGCCGGCGTGCTGGCGTTTTATCAGGCGGATTATGAGGGCAGCGGCGAGCGCCTGACCACAGCGCGCGCCGCGTATGCTGACGCAGGCAATGTTGCCGGCGCGGCTTTGGTCGACACGCAGCTCGCACGCATCCGGATGTACTCGGATCGGGCCTGGGCGGCGGTCAAGCAGCTAAACGAGGCGTTGGCCGTCTTTCGCCGGGAACGTGACGCATGGGGCGAGGCCTACGCGCTGGTGTCGCTGGGCGAAGCGCATGGCCGCACGAGCGATGTCGAAGGCATGCGCGTGCATTACGCCGCGAGCCTCGGCAGTTTCCGCGCGATCGGCAATGCCTGGGGTGAGGCGGCGGCGCTCAACGGCATGGCTGGCGTGGCGCTCAATGAAGGGCACTATGCCGCCGCGCGCGCTCAATATGAGCAAAGTCTGGCGTTGAATCGCGACCTGGGCGATGTGGGCGAGGCCAGCAAAGTGCTGACCAACATCGCCGAATGCGCGCGCGGACTTGGCGATTGGCCGGCGGCGATCGCTTTGTGCGAGGAGGCGCTGGCCATGCGACGGCGCATCGGCGCGCGCTTTGGCATGGCCATGCTGACGCACAACCTGGGACATTCGCACATGGGCGCGGGCAACCTGACCCGCGCCATGCGCTGCTTTCAGGAATCGTTGACCATGAGCGCGGGCTCTGTCGATGATGTGTCGAGCATCACCTCTTACATTGCCGGCGTCGCTGGTGTCATGGCGCGCCGCGGCCAGTCGCCGACGTTGGCTGCTGCGCTTTGCGCGGTCGTGGAACGCGAGCGGGCGGTGGAGTGCGGGCCTTTTGACGGCGCCGATCGCGGTGTTTTTGATGAAACGCTCCGGCTGTTGCGCCAATGGCTGCCGGAAGGCGGATACGACGCCGCGACCGCCGCAGCCGCGGACATGACGCTCGAACAGGCAGCTGTCAGCGCTGCGGCTGTTTCCGTTGAGCTGGTCGATCCGCGCGCGACTTAGTGTCACTTCGTCACCCGCACTCAGCCAAACGCCCTAGAATTTCACAACCTGCGAACCATGACGTTCGTGAAAATTTGTTTTACCTCATGACAGGCGCATTGCCGCACATCGCATATGCTTTTCCCAGGAGAATGAATCCATGACGATTACACAGGATGCGCCGCGCAATGGCGCGGCGCGCGTCAGTAGCGCGCCGGTTTCCATTGACAGCGCTTACATCACCGCGGTAACCCAGTTCGATCGCGCCGCGCAAATCTTGCATCTCGATGCCGGCATGGCCGAAACGCTCAAAGCGTGCAAACGCGAGCTTACGGTGAACTTTCCGGTCAAGATGGACGATGGCTCGGTGCGCTGCTTCACCGGCTATCGCATCCATCACAACACGGTGCGCGGACCGACCAAGGGCGGCATCCGCTATTCCCCGCATGTGTCGATCGACGAGGTGCGAGCATTGGCGATGTGGATGACCTGGAAATGCGCCATCGCCAACATCCCGTATGGCGGCGCAAAAGGCGGGGTTATCTGCGACCCCAAAAAACTGTCGCTGCGCGAGCTGGAAGGCATGACGCGCCGCTACACCACCGAAATCAGCCCATTTATCAGTCCGGCCGGCGACATCCCGGCGCCGGACATGGGAACCAATCCGCAAATCATGGCGTGGATCATGGACACCTATTCCATGCATCATGGCTATTCGGTTCCGGCGATCGTGACCGGCAAGCCGCTCAACATCGGCGGTTCGGCCGGGCGCAATGAAGCCACTGGCCGCGGCGTGATGTTCACCGTGCGCGAGGCCTTTCGCACATTTGGCTGGACTTTTGACGGGATCAGTGTGGCCGTGCAGGGCTTTGGCAATGTGGGTTCGATCACTGCGTTGACGGCCTATGAGATGGGATGCAAGGTTGTGGCGCTCAGCGATGTGGAAGGCGGCATTTACAACCCGCAAGGCATCAATGTGCGCCGCCTGCGCGGCTGGGTGAAAGAGCACGGCACGGTGCGGGGCTTTGACGGCGCGGACTCCGTGACCAATCAAGAGCTGCTTGCGGTCAAATGCGATGTGCTGATGCCGTGCGCGATGGAGAACCAGATTACACGCGCGACCGCGCCGAAAGTTCAGGCGCGCATGATCGCCGAAGGCGCCAACGGCCCAACCACGCCAGAAGCCGACGATATCCTGCTTGAGAAAAATGTGCAGGTGATTCCGGACATCCTGTGCAACGCCGGCGGCGTTGTGGTGTCGTATTTTGAGTGGGTGCAGAGCCTGCAGCAGTTGTTCTGGGAAGAGGACGATGTCACCCATCGCCTCGAGCGCATCATGATCCGCGGCTTTCGCGATGTCTATGAGTACGCCATGAAGCTCGATCTTGACTTGCGCACGGCCGCCTTGTGCCTCGGCATTGGGCGGGTGGCTGAAGC
>JANMNW010000453.1:0-10750 GCA_031368515.1 Chloroflexota bacterium | reverse complement strand
TCCGACCATGCATTGAGAATCGCAATCGATTTCCGAGCATAGGCTTCATCGCCCGAATACGCCCACAGCAAGGCTTGGGTATAAGCGCCGATGGCGTCGTCTCTTGAGACATTGGCGTCGTCGTTTGCAGAATTGATGTGGGTCAATGCGTGCGGCGTGCGTTGCGCATGAGCCGAACGTTGGGCTCGCTCAAACTCATCGCGCCAGGGCTGCTCGTTCGCCTGGATCTTGGCGCGCACAAATTCAAGCTCTGCAGCTGAGGTGGTCGCACCTGGATGTACCCAACGCGACACGGCAGTTGGCGTTGCCTGTGGCTCGCTCGTGCGGGTGGCGGGCGCTGTGACGGTAGGCCGATCACCTGCGCCTGTGCAACCGGATGACAGCAGCGCAGACAGTGCCAAAACAGCATCGGCCAGGACGAGCGATGAGCGACGAAACGATCGTGATATGAACACCGTCTCAATTAGATCATGGCGTGCCAAGCAACCATTGGAAACGGCCCGCGTAATCTTGGACTGCAGTGCGCGTTTTCCCGTTGTGATCATGCTTGGCGCTGGCGGACAGTTCTGAACTACCATCGATAGCTGGAAGTGTTGACGAGCGACTGCTATGAGAAAAATAATCTTGTATATGTTTACGACGCTGGATGGGTTCGTTGCGGGCCCGAACGGCGAATTCGACGACTATGAGCCGAGTCGCGAAGAGCATGAGTTTGCCAACAGCCTGTTTGCCGCCACAGATGGCGTCGTGTTTGGGCGCAAGACCTATGAAGGGTTTGTCGAATACTGGGATGCATTGAATTTGGCGGACGCGTCCGTTCCAAAAGCCGAAATTGAGTTTGCCAAAATATTCGCGGCCATGAAAAGAGTGGTCTTTTCGCGCACTTTGAAAACCGTGCCCGAAAACACGGTGCTCATCCAAAGCGAATATGCAAAGCAGGTCAATGCGCTGAAACAGCAACCCGGGCGCGATCTATTGCTTATCTGCGGCCCAGAGTTGATCGCTACCTTGGTCGAACACGGCTTAATAGACGAATATCGCATCATGGTCAAGCCAAGCGCCCTCGGTCGTGGCACTGCTTTGTTTGGTGGAATCGGGGAGAAGCTTCGACTAAAGCTGATGTCAACACACGTATTTGAAAGCGGCACCGTGATGCATCACTATCGCAATGCTTAGGCTTTGATGCGCCAAGCAAGATTTACGTCCATTTTTCGAGTGAAAGCGAAAGCGATGATCGGCACAGGCTAGGATCAGTGCTAGACTCCAAAGCTTCTCATCGATCATTCAGCCGTTGTGACACTACGATTGTCACAGGAGGTCGGGATAGGCGAACCACATCCATTCGGCGCCTTGCTCAAGACATTGCGCGAGCGCAAACCGGGCTTAAGCCAAACGTGCCTCGCCGAACTGACGGGATACGCGCCGGCCATCCTGGTGCGGATGTGTCAGGGAAAAAAAGACCTGACCGGGCCGTCAGGAAGGGATCGCATTTTGCGGCTCGTGGCCGCACTCTGCGACGCTGGTGTGACCGTCAGCACGGCAGAAACAGATTTGTTGCTGTCGCATGCCGGCTTCCCACCGCTGTTTGACGGGCAACCCTTAGAAGCCGCCCTGCGGCGCCGCCTGCAGGCAACGGACCGATCGAAACCATTGACGCGCGGAAATTTGCCCTTTGCCGCGACGACTTTGGTCGGGCGCGACCACGATATTCGCGGCATCGTGAAAAGATTCGATCATGCCAGGCTGATTACCATTACTGGCACGGGCGGCATCGGCAAAACCCGTTTGGCGCTCGAAACGGCGCGGCATCTGTCCCAAACACAACCCGATGGTTGTTGGTGGGTGGATCTGGCGCCCGTAAGCGATTCTCAACTGGTGCCACACACCATAGCGCGGTCCTTTGGTTTGATCGAATCTGCTAGGGCAGAAGCCATCGAAGCGCTTCAACGATATCTGCAATCGAAGCACCTGCTGCTGGTGCTCGACAACTGCGAGCATCTGCTCGATGCATGCGCGCAGGTGATTGTGTCCATCACGGCCGCTTGTCCACACGTGCGGCTGATCGCCACAAGCCGAGAAGTGCTGTGTGTCCCAGGCGAAGTGGTTTGGGCGGTCGCCCCGCTCTCAACACCGCGCTCCATTGAACTGAGTCCGGATGCACTTCAACATTACGAATCCGTGCGATTCTTTGTGGATCGCGCGTCAGCAATCCGGCAGGACTTTGCGCTGGACGCGCATTCCTATCGTTCTGTGGCGCAAATTTGCCGGCAGTTGGACGGCATTCCGCTCGCTCTTGAACTTGCAGCCGGATTGGTCGCTGGCATGACTGTCCGGGACATCGCCGCGAAATTGGAAAGCCATCTCCCTTTGCCTGCCAGCGGCCATCGCGCATCGCAGCATCACGAAACCATGCGCGATGCCCTGATGTGGAGTTTTGACCTGCTGTCGGAGCCTCAGCAACGCCTGCTGCTGACCGTCTCCACCTTCGTCGGTGGTTTCACCTGTGAAGCGGCAGCGGCTGTTCACGGAGCAACGGTGACCGAAGCCCAGGCGCTTTTGCTCGACCTCGTGCGCAAGTCGCTCATCCAGTTTGCCTCCGAATCGGGCGATACGCGCTACCGTCTGCTGGAGCCGATACGGCAGTTTGCGGCGGGCATTGTGGAGCGCGGCGGCGGCCAAGCGCAAGTGAAAAACCGGCACTTGGCACATTTCGTGCGCTTCGCCAATCAAGCCGACGCCGGTTTCATGCAGACTGATTGCGCCGCATGGGCGCGACAGGTGACAGCCGACTACGAGAATCTGCGCGCCGCGCGTGACTGGTGCAGACACTCGGCCCAGGCTTCTGGATTGAAACTGGAACTATGCGGCGCGCTTTGGCGATATTGGATCTACACGGCGCGACTCCGCGAGGGTCAGGCGTGGTTGCGGGCCGCGCTTGCGAGCGCGGCAGGCGGCTCGACCGGTAATCGAGCACGCGCGCTCTATGGCCTGGCAACATTGCTTCGTTATTTGCGCGACTACGGGGACATGAAGCGATTTGCCGTAGAAGGCGCGGCGCTATGTCAATCGCAGAATGACCGCCGGGGCGCGGCGATCTGCAGACTTTTGCTGTCAGTGCATGCCCAATGCGACTTCGATAAAGAACGCGCGCGGGCTTTGCGCAACAGCAGCCTGCAAGCGCTGCAGGAATTGGGTGACGATTTCAGCGCGATCAATGCTGTGTTTGAAGAAGCGTGGGCGAGCGTGGACAACGGCGAATACGCCAAAGCCAGCTCGCAACTGGTGCAATGCAAGTCGCTGAGCCTATCCGTGCAGGACATGAATTCCGTTTGGACGAGCCTGTGGTGGCTCGCCTACACCGACCTTCGAACCGGTTCTGCCGACGCTGCGCGCGGTCACCTTCGCGAGAGCATTGCAGTTGCGCATACATGCGGCATCAGCAACTTTATGGCGCGCTCAATTGAGCTATTAGCACTGTGCGATCCAGGGCAGGCGCTTGCTTTGGGGCAAAGCGAACTGAATGCGTTCCGAAGCGCAGGAGATGATGTTGGCGTAGCAAACCTGCTGCTTGCGCTGGGGCGCATTCAACTCGATCTGGGCGATTTTGAGGCCGCGCGACCGATGCTTATCGAATGTGCAGAATTATGGAGCAGGCTTGGATACGCTGAAAGCGAATGGGGCGGTCCGGCGTGGGCTTATCTCGAATTAGGACACTTGGAAATGCAAAAAAGCAATCTGTCGGATGCACTGGCGCACTACGATGAAAGCTTTCGCATGCACAAGCGTGCCAATGCTCCAGATGGCATGGCGCTGACACGATATCACTGCGCTCACCTTGCGGCCCGAAAAGGCCTGTCGGCTCAAGCCACACGCTGGTTTGCGGAGAGCCTTGAGCAATTTAGAGAGCTTGGACTGCGCTGGGGGATTGCGTTGTCGCTTGGCGGCCTGTATGAAACAGCGATGCTGCGCGGCGACGCGCACACTGCCGCGCGCTTTGCAGGCGCGGCGTGCACAATGCTGCGCAGTGAAGAGCTGGCCATGTTGCGGAAAGTCGATCGATATCGCTATGTGCACATGATCGCCGACGCGCAGTTACACATGGCGAGCGCCCAGTACTCCTCTGCGTTTCGGGAAGGAAATGCGTTGAGCATCCCAGAGGCGTGTGAGTGTGCCAAGCAATGGTCTGCCACGGCCAATTTACATCCGGCCCGTCCATAGGCAGTGACAAATTTGTCACCGGGCTCTGGCGCGACAAAGCTAACATGTCGGCATGGCAAATTCGAATCGACATGTCCCTCAGACGTTGCGGATGACGGTGGCCGGTTTCCTGCTGTCATTCGCCGTGCTGCAATGCGCCGCACCCGCGCGCGCAGACTCGTTTCCAGAGGTATTGCAGCTTCCCAACGGATTTCACCCTGAAGGCATTGCAGCGGGCAGGGCCTGGGATCTGTATGTGGGGTCGCTGGATTCCGGAGCGATATACAAAATCGACGCCCGCACCGGAAATGGGTCGATCCTGGTATCCGCGGGCCTGGGACGCGTTGCAGTCGGCATGAGCTTTGACGCGCGCAGCGGCTACCTGTTCGTCGCAGGCGGGCGAACCGGACATGCCTATGTCTATGACACCAGTTCCGGCGCGACGGTGGCAGATCTGCAATTGACAACCGCCGCGAACACGCTGATCAATGATGTGACCCTCACTCGGGATGCCGCTTACTTTACGGACACTTTTCAGCCCGTGTATTACAGGGTGCCGCTGGCGGGAGGTGGCCGAATCCCTCAAAGTCCGGCTGTCCAGACAATCGCTTTGAGCGGTGACTTCGTGTTTGGCACCACCTCTCTGAACGCAAACGGCATCGTTTCATCGCCGAACGGCCGGGACCTCATCATTGTGCATACCGATCTCGGCCGGCTGTATCGTGTCGACGCGCTCACCGGCGTTTCAAAGCAAATTGATCTGGGCGTGGAGCGCGTCGGACAAGACGGCTCGGACGGCCTTGTGCTGATCGGCCGCACGCTATACATCATCAACTTCTATGACCAGCTCATCCCCATCCGGCTGAACAACGATTGGTCCACCGGCGCCATCCAGCCTTCGCTGACCAGCAGCACGTTCGCCGGACCGTCAACCGCTGCACATATCGGGCCATGGCTGTATGCGGTGAACGCCAAGCTGGATATCTCGCCGACACCTGACACGCCATACACCGTGTCGCGAGTGCGCAGGTAAACACCAGCTCAGCAACGAAACTGGGTCTTCATCAACCAGCATGTGGCACAAAGGCCGGCTGACTCGGGTCAGCCGGCCTCATCGGTGTCGTCAACCGGTATTTCCTACGAGACAGCGAGCACATTCTTTGCTAGTCCAGAATCTATGCTTTGTGCTGATTGCAGTATGTTGGATGCCACCAAGCTCAACTCGAGTTTGACACTCTTTGCTCTGGCCTCTGCAACGGATTCCTTTCCCAACCCGGCCTCGATTTCCTCAATTAAAGGATTGCCGTCTCGAAAAAGCCTGAAGTCTGTCTGGTCCATCAAACTGCGGTACAACACCGCCAATAGCGCCACTCGTTGAGCAGGAGTCGCAACATCGCTCGCAGCGTTCGTGCGCAGCCTGATTTGCACCCAAACAATAAGACACCAACTCAACCAGACCCCATATTCGGTGTATGGATAGGCCAGCAACGACTGGCGCACGTGGTAATCTGCGATGGAGTACTCCTTTCGAGCGCATGAAATCTTCGCAAGCAAAATTGTGCTGAACATCACAACAAACGAATCGCCCACAGCACTAGCCACTGCGTAAGACTCACTTGCACTTTTATATGCGTCATCAAGCTCCCTATGATCAATTTGATCATTGCCAATATTGGCCAAGTGATGTGCCAGCTGCCGGCGATGACCCAATTTTCTCAAAATCTCGACGCTTTCAGCTTGAAACCGCTGACCAAGCGACCTTTGTGCCGGATCGGCCAAAGTTGTAGCCGCGCCGAGCCCGTTGAGTGCTTTGGCATAGCCGTACCAATCCTGCGAGGCGCGAAACATCTCGCTACTTTCTCGATAGAACGGCACAGCCTCGACGGGTTTTCCAGAGATCAGGAAGCACGTACCCAGATCTTCCATGGCGTAGGCGGCCTGATGAAGAAACTGGTGTTCATTGCAGATTTGAAGGCAGCGTTGATGATAACGGGCAACCTTGTCCCACTGGCCCATACCGCAGCCGTACACCGTGCCAAGTCCAAATAGCGACTGCGCTATGCCAATTGGATCGCAAGCCAACTCGCTCAATTGGAGGCCTTTCGCGAGCCTCGTCAAAGCCAGAGGATGCTGGCCTTGATAGTAAGCCAGCATGCCCTGTTGAATCAGCACAAACGCCTGTTCGGCAACATTATTGGTCTGTTGAGCAATTTTCGAAGCCTCATCCAGCAACCGTTCGCCGTCCGTGTATCGGCAGGCTGCGACCGCAAAGGCGCCCTGTCGCGCGCACAATTGACCATGCAAGGCTTGATCGGCCAGTTGAATTGGACGAGCCTCTGCCGCAAGCGCAAATGTCGCCGCGCCCTCGTCAAAGCGGCTGCGAAATTCATAGCACCAATAAAGCCCGCTCATGGCGGCGCAAATGTCGGGAATCGCAACATGCTGAACCGCATGCTCCCATGCGGCGCGAATATTGGCATCTTCCGCGCCCAATTCTTCAAGCATCTGCGCCTGATCTTTGCCCAACAATCCAATCGTTCGCTTGACCACGTTCGACAAATAGTAGTCGCTGTGCTTCGCCAGTGTGTCGGCATGCAGTTCCGCGTCAAGTCGCAGATTTTCCGTGGCTAACTGGCGCAGGAGCGCATGCATCTGATACCGGCCATCGACCGGTTCGCGCACAAGTGACTTTTCAATCAGCGACGCCAGAATATGAATCGATGCGCCGCTGATGGCCTGGGCGGCTTCCAAGCTAAACCCGCGATGCACGGACAACCGCATAAGCACCGATTGTTCGACCGGAGACAGCCGATGCCACGACTGCTCAAACACCGCGTGGATGCTGCGTTGTGATTCTGGAACATTGTGCAGGCGCGTGATCAGGACTCCAAGGCCATGCTCGAGTTCGTGTGCGATTTGTTCGCACGTCAGCGTCTTCAACCAACTCGCCGCCAGCTCAATAGCCAATGGCATGCCCTCCACCATCCTGCAGATGCTCGTTGCGGATTCAACATCCCAAGTGCTGCCAATGCCAGCATGCACACGTTTGGCACAGCATGCAAATAGTTTCAGGGCGTCTGATTCAGTAGCATCCCTTGCGCCGCCAGCATCGATGGACATTCCTTCAACAGGAAACTGCCACTCCTCACGCACATTCATGGGTTCACGCGAGGTCGCCAACAGTTTTAGTTTTGGTGCACACAAAAGCATGTCGACGACAAGTGTCGCACTCGTTGTGGTCAGATCGTCAACGCTGTCCAAAATTAACAGCATTTGTTTCTCGCGCACATAATCCAGAATTTGCCCGCGGGCCGGCACTTCGGGATATAACCTGAAATTAACCGCGTGTGAGATTGCCGAGATCAAACTCTCTACGGAATCTACTGACAGGCACGGCACAAAATAGGCGCCGTCTGGTATCGCCCAAGCGGGAAGGCGCCGTGCCGCTTCAATTGAAAGCCGGCTCTTCCCAACTCCGCCCGAGCCCAACAACGTCAACAAACGGCAATCCGAGTCATGCAGACGTGCCAGCAGCTCAGCCAACTCTCGCGCGCGGCCCACAAACGGTGTCGGATCGACCGGCAGATTGTTCCGTGCGTCACTCACACTTGTGTCACCAGTTGGAGCCCGGGCCGGCGGGGAACTGGGCTTGCTCGATAGCACCTGCAGCAACCGCACATCCGCTGAATCGGACGCACTAAGGGGCGCCATGCCGGCGGCGATTAGCAGGGCATCCGCTTCATCACGTGTTGTCAAAGCGGCTTCACGCTGCAACCATTCAATGATGGCAGTCACTCGCAGACGGGACTGGGAACCCGTCAACCGACGGCCCCTGCACATTTCAGACACAACGGACGGATCTTGCAGTACGCCGGCTGCCAGTTTTGCCTGACTGAGTCCGTGACGCCGGTGCAGATGACGGCTTAGCAAATCTCCAAATGGATGGCTCATATGTTCCGATCCTGGCACTGGCCATCTGGCCGTCCGGCACATGCCAAGAGTATTTGCAACCACAATTGCGGCAGATTGACAGAAAAAGAGGCTGCGTTTTGCAGGGCGTGCATGCCATCATGACTGTCAGGCCGCGTGCTTGCCTCAAAGTATCACAAAGCGCGGAGAAGCGCAAACACGTCAGGAGTTTTGCACATATGACCCTTCTGGAACACGTTCGATTTCGGCACCACCGCGTTGAAGTGCTGTCAAACGGCGCAACGCACCCATCCAGGCACGAGCTTGCAGATATGGGCCTCCCGCGGGTCTGGGACGACGCCTGCGCAGCGATAACCGTTCATACCGCCAAACTCGTCACCATTTCTTTCTGGGGATTCGGCAGCCTGCCCATAGCGATCGCCACCTTTCAGTTTTTGGGGGTGTTTTCGATGACGCGCGCTCCGTCTCAAGTGCTCCTGTGGGTGTTTGTGCAGGTCTGTTTGAGCATCGCTGCCGAGATGGCGCTGAGCTGGTCGTATGCCCAGCCGGTGGGCACCTCATTGTCGATTTGCGCCTATGCACGTATCTTGAAAATTCACTGGAATGGCTTGATTGGCTTGGCTGGCATACGATTGATGACAACCTTGGCCCTGATGCTTGCAGTGGTGGCAATTGCCCTTTCGCATGGGCTGGGGCCATCAACAAGCCAGCCCGCTAAAAAGAATCTGGCTGAGCTTAGGCGCGTTTTGACTATCGGCAGCATCGATGGATTTGTGCTTGGACCCCACCATCTCCTATCCGGATTCATCGACGACATGAGCCGGACCATGCCCAGGCTGCTGTGGGGAGACATCGCGCCGTTTTCAGACGCATTAAAGTGGGAAATGTACCAGCGTGTCGGAAGTTTTATCACACCTGGATTTGCCCCTGACGAGAAGAACACAAGAGCACGTACGCTATGGCTGGGTTTGATCGTTTGTTTCGCGGCCGTGGGAAGCATGGAAATGGCGATCAATAAGCGCATTAACGAAATGACTTCGGTGTTGCCAGTGCGCATCACTCACAGAGTTAAGGTCGCGTTTAAGGGAGCCATCGGCTTTGGGGTGGCCAATATCACCACAAGTTTATTGATGGCGCTTGGGGTTAGCGTTCCGATGATGTTGTCATCCCAGCTGGTGCAGGAGACAGTTGCGGAAACCTGGGGCGCAGCCCCGTATGTCCATGTGATTCAGTGGATCAGCACCGTCATTGCAGTGCTGATTGGAGCAATCGTCGTCATGCTTCGCATCCTATATATGAATGCACTGTGGCGGCGACTGGCTGCAGACTGCAACGCACTGCCATACTGAGAACGGTTTTAGCAGCAGAGGCGCACTCGGCCTTTATCTGACAGTGGCCGTAATGGCGCATGCACCGTTGGGACATGCGCCATTACAGCCGGAGGCTTAACCTAGCGCACCTCGCCTCGGCGCACCAGGTTGACGACGCCAAGCAATACAATCGCGCCAACCAGGGATACAGCCAGCGCAGCCAGGCTGAAGTCCCCTTGGTTGATCGTCGGCACACCGACCATTGGCGAGATCAGCCAGCCCGCAAGTACGGCGCCGATGATCCCCACAATGATGTTCAAAAATGTGCCCTGCTGACTGTCCGTGTGCATGACCATGCTCGCGATCCAGCCCAGCAATCCTCCAACGACTATCCAGACAATAAATCCAATCATTTTTGATCTCCTTTTGCTCGTCTTGAGCTGCACATAGCGTATAGCCCCATCGGTTTTGACGATATCGGCTGACGCCGCGCATTATTGTCGGCAAATGCTGGCGCACTGTGGGATTTTTCCTACAACCATCGCCTGTAGGAATGGACCGACAGACCATCAGAATTTCCAGACAGATAGAGCAGACATGCGCTCTTGAGCGGCAGAACCTCTCTCTATAGACTCGCTGGGCAAGCGGCAGGTTCGCAGCTCTGACAGCTGTCCGTTCAGGATAGGCGAAGGGCTTTGATTCGGCCGGTCGTTGTTGGAGCTCTAGCGGAGGTTGGACATGTTAGGCGATCCCATTTACTTTCTATTCGCCATTCCTGGCTTGTTGCTGGCGTTGTGGGCACAATCAAAAGTGCGTGGAACATTTGCGAAATATGCGCAAGTGCCGAGTCTGACAGGCATCACGGGGGCAGAAGCCGCGCGCGTTTTGATCCAGAGCAATGATTTGAATGTTGATCTAAAACGCACACCGGGCGAACTCACAGACCATTACGATCCCAGAAGCAAAGCGATCGCCCTGTCCGACAGCTCAACAGCCAATTCGATCGCCTCTGTAGCCGTGGTCGCTCATGAGTTTGGACATGCCATGCAAGACAAACAAGGCGACGCTCTGCTCAAGCTGCGCGGCGCTATCGTTCCCATCGTTAGCATTGGCGCAAATCTCGGTCCATGGCTTTTCATGGGCGGCGTGCTGTTGGGATTGGGCAGCGAACTGGGCCAGATACTCGCCTGGCTGGGCGTGGCGGGATTCGGTGCGGCGGCGCTTTTTGCCCTGATCACCTTGCCGGTGGAATTTGACGCCAGTCGTCGTGCCATCGCCATGATTCAGCAAAACCATCTGCTCGCCGATTCGGA
>JANMNW010000441.1:0-4720 GCA_031368515.1 Chloroflexota bacterium | reverse complement strand
GGCTTGTATTTGAATTAGTGTGGGGTATTAATTTTGGCGGGGGTTCATTTTGTGCCGTCGTGCGGTGTCTTCTGTCCGGCGCCGGCGTTTATTCCCGCCTTCTCGGGAATCAGGACTCGGCACTTTTTACATCGCTTCACTCTTCCGCAGCGCCTCGCGCACAGCGGTGAGCAAGGCATAGTAGCGCGGATGTTCGCGCGTGTCCACGCCGCGCGGATAGGGCAGGTTGACATCGATCACGTCGGTGATGCGGCCGGGCCGGGCGCTCATGACAATTACGCGCGTCGACAAAAACACCGCTTCTGGAATCGAGTGGGTGACAAACACGATCGTGGTGCCAGTGTCGCTCCAGATGCGCAGCAATTCGCCGTTCATGCGCTCGCGGGTAATCTCGTCCAAGGCGCCAAACGGCTCGTCCATCAGCAGGAGTTCCGGCCGCAGCGACAGCGCTCGCGCGATCGCCACGCGCTGCTGCATGCCGCCCGAGAGCTGCCATGGATAGTGTTTTTCAAATTTGCCCAGTTCGACCAAATTGAGCATCTGGCGGGCTTTGTCCACGCGCTCGGCTTTGGGCATGCCCATGATCTCCAGCGGCAGCTCGATATTGTGCAGCACGCTTCGCCATTCGAACAGCACCGGCGCTTGAAAACACATGCCGTAGTCGCGCGCCAGACGCGCCTGTTGCGCGCTCTTTGCATTCACGCGCACATCGCCGGTGGACACCGGGATCAGATCACCGATGGCGCGCAGCAGGGTGCTTTTGCCGCAGCCCGACGGGCCGATCAGCGAGACGAACTCGCGCGGCTGAATTTCAAGATTGACATCCCGCAGTGCCACGGTTTCAGACCTGCCCGTGGCGTTAAAAATCTTGTTGACGTTCTTTAGTGAAACGATGGACATACTTCACGACCTGACGATATTCCGCAACGCAATTCGTTCCGCGACTGTGACGATCAGAAAGAAGAGAATGCCCACTGCCGCAGCCATGACGATCGACGCCCACAGCCGCTCCGGGCCGGTGCTGTAGTACTGGTTGAAATTCAGAATCGCGCCGCCCAGACCTTGCTGCACGCCGGCGGGCAGTTCGGCGATGATCGCGCCGACGACACTGGACGTTGCGCTGATTTTGAGCGCTGTGAAGATCGCCGGCAGCGCGGCCGGAAAGCGCAGTTTCCACAGCGTCTGCCATGTGCTGGCGGCATACGAGCGCATCAGCTCGATCGCGCGCGGATCGGGCGAGCGCATCCCGCGCAGCGTGTTGATGGTGACCGGAAAGAACGTCAAGTAGGCGGCAATCACCGGCACGCTCAACCAGGAACCTTGCAGCCACACCACGATCATCGGCGCGATGGCCAGGATCGGCACGGTTTGCGACGCCACGACAAACGGCACCAGGCTGCGTTCCAGCAGCGGCACATGCGCGAAAAGGGTGCCCAAGGCAAAGCCGAGCACGCCGCCGATGCCAAAGCCGAGCAGCGCGCCGCGAAATGTAAAGACGGCCGCGTCGAACAAAAACAACCCGAGCGGCGGGCCGTTGCGGCGCGATTCTTCGCCAAACGCTGCCGCGATCGTCCAAAGATGCGGCAGCGTGGTGTCAGAAAGCGCGAAGGCGAGTTTTACGACTTCCCACAAGCCGGCAAGCGCCACGAGAATGGCAATCACGGCCATGGCCGGGCTGACGGATTTGGGACGGGTCACGGTTGTGGTCAACAACCCGAGTTTAACAAAGTCCAAGCAGCCCGTACGAATTACCAGATGCTGGTCAGGAAGCGCACTTTTTCGGCGGTGTGATACTCGCCGCCGCCTTCATGATGGTTGTATTCGTAGATGCGGATGTCTTTCTTGCCTTTCCAGTGGTTGTATGCCGCATAGACGGTCGACGGCGGGCAAATTTCATCCATCAAGCCGACTGAGAACAGGGTTTGTGCTTTGGCGCGCGCGGCGAAGTTAACGCCGTCAAAGTAGCTCAGCGTGTCGAAGACTTGCTCCACTCGGTCGCGGTGCACCAACAGATAGCGGGAGATCTCTTCATACGGGTGCGCAGCGGTGATCTGCGTGGCGCGCCGGTAGTGGCACAGAAACGGCACATCGGGCATTGCCACTTTGACGGCCGGGCTCAGGCCTGCGACCGCGACCGTGATGCCGCCGCCCTGGCTGCCGCCGGTGCAAGCGATGCGGCTGGCGTCGATGGCCGGATGCGCTTGCGCCGCTTCCACCGCTCGCACACCGTCGGTGAAAACGCGGCCATAGTAATACGTCTCGCGGTTGAGAATGCCGCGCGTCATAAAGCCGGGATAGTGGTTATTTGTGGCCACGGGTTCCGGATCGCCGGTGTCTCCTTTGCCCCAGGCGCTGCCCTGGCCGCGCGTGTCCATGACGAAATGCGCGTAGCCGGCGGCGCTCCACAACAGCCAGTCGGTTGGAAACTTGCGGCCGCCGCCATAGCCGATGAACTCGACCACACACGGCAGCTTGCCGCTGCGCTGTTTGGGCAGATTCAGCCAGCCTTTGATGGGGTGGCCGCCCGAACCGTTGAAGGTCACGTCAAAGGTTTCGACCGTGCGCAGGCCGCTCTCGACCTTTTCGAATGTGGCATCAAGCGCGTGCGCACGCGTGGCTGCCAGTGTCTTTTTCCAGAACGCGTCGAAGTCTTTGGGTTCGTTGCGAGCGGGTTTGTAAGTTTTGAGCTTGTCGAGCGGGAAATCAAAAAACGCCATGCGTGCAATCTACGCCAAGTGACGCGGATGGGCAAGCTCGGCGCGCATCTTTATGTGGGTCACAGATGCCGGCTCTGCCACATCCGGCATCTGTAACTTATGGGCTGCAGCGGTATACGGCCGTATAACCCGAAACAAATTCAGTGGCGCATATCTGCACAAATTTGTCGAGGCCCTCGGGCGGGTATGCGCTGCCGCGGTTGTCCGGCTCCCGCTCGGGCGGGCCAACGATCACATATTCAACCTTGTACTGCTTCATTAGCTCGCGCGCGGCGTTTGGATCGAGCGTGCTGTAAATCTGGTCGATGTCGGCCTTGCGACGGCCTTGCTCGTCATAGCTTCCACGCCATTGCCCCTCGTGACCCGCCCAGCCCAGCACCGTTGGCAGGCCCGTAAATGTGGAAATGCGTCCGCGATAGTTGTAGGACCCCTCGAACGGCGCTTCAAGTATCACTGTCATGCCGCGCACGTTTTTGTTGAGCCAATCGATCGCCGCCGCGTCGCCCGCCCGCCCGCCTTTGAGCGTCGCCGCCGCGTCCAGTGTGGGCAGGTTGCTGGTGTATCCCTGCGAGAACGCCCACTTGGCCGGAATCGACATCGCCGGCCACAAGAGCCCCGCCGCCACAAACAGCGCCACAACTGCGCCACCGATCTTGCCTGCCACACCCGGCGCTGTGAACAGCCGCATCAGCGCATACGCGCCCATCACCGCCCAAAGCGTCCAGGCTTGATACCAAAACTTAAACACGCTGTTCATGCGCGTGCCGAAGAAGTCGCGCAGATAAACAAACTCAATCGACAGCACCAGCAGCGCGCCGAGCAGCATCAGTGCGAGGGCAAAGGCGTCGGGTGATGCGGCTTGCGTTTCGGCGGGTCGGTTGAAGAGCAACGTTACGCCTAATGCAATCACCCCGATCAGAAACAAAACGGTCCATGGCGCGCCCAGGCGCTCAAAGAGCCGGTTGGCGATCTGTTCGCGCGTGGCGCCCAGCGCACTGCCGGTGGTTTGCAGCTCTTGCAAAAGCGCGCGCGCTTCGCTGGAAAGCAGCGCAAAGAACGCCAGCGCAAACAGGCTGCCCGCAATCACGGCCAAGCCAAACTTGAGCGCTTTGACGCTAAGCGCGCGCGCGTTCATGCGGCTGTCTCGGGCGGCGGCAAACAGCAAGCCAATCGCCCCCAGCGCCAGCGGCGCAAACATCAGAAAGAAATGCGCAAAGCGCGTGCCGTTGAACAGGTTGGGAACGATGCCCTGCACCTGCGACTTGAGCGTTACGTAAAAGGGCAGGTAAATCAAATACGCCACCGCCACAGTCGCCACGCCAGTGAGCGCCGGCAAGACCAGCGGCTCGCGCCTAAGAAAGCGCGCCAGCACGCGAGCGATCAAAAATAGCGCGGCATAAATCGGAAAGTCAATTGTGTTGGTGAAGCCGATCGCGCCGAGCGCGATGGCGTTCAGTGCAAAGCTTGTTGCGGTTAACCTGTAGTCTTCCCCCGCGTAACCGCGATACAAAAACTGGGCCAGCGCCAGCGCGATGGCCAGCATCACCATCGGCAGCACCAGCGTGTGCGGGTGATTGTCGCCCAACACAAAGCTGAAGATGGGCGCTTCGGTGATGATTTCCTGCACGCCGCCAGTAACCGAATAGTCTTTGACCACGCGCGACCAGTCCCACCACCAGTCGAACCAACCGGCTGGAGCGCCCTCGGCGCACGCCGGTTGCTTGGTGGCGGTGTCGCGCACGTCCAGCCATTGCCAGGCGCTCGCAGGCAGGCTGTTGCCGCACTTCAGCGCGCCCATCAATCCGCCCATGTTCCCCATAAGCGTGAGCATCAGCGCGGTGAGCAGGCCGGCGGCCAGGGGAGCCGCGAGTCCCGAGTTGTAAGTCCCGAATCCCGAGACCCGAGTCGTAAGTCCAGAGTGTCGAGTCCCGAGTCCCGGGTCCTGAGTGCCGGATGAGGCAGCCTCAGACTCGGGACTCTGGACTCTGGACTCTGGACTTTCG
>JANMNW010000437.1:0-2292 GCA_031368515.1 Chloroflexota bacterium | reverse complement strand
CAGACGCGCCATCAACGACCTTGAACAAGATTGAGCGCCTGCACTCTCAAAGCAACACGGGCACCGATCGGTGCCCGTTATCGTTTTCCCTGCCAACGCTCTCCATCTATTCCGGCCGCCCCCCTCCAAATATTCAGGACGCTAACAGAGTTGCTCAAAGTCGGTATCCACGTCGCCAAACGCAGCATACAGAAATATCTGCGTCGGCTGCGACCGAAGCCGGCGCCGAGTCAGAGCTGGGCGACGTTCTTGAAGACGCATGCGGCTGTTATCTTTGCCTGCGACTTCCTGCCGGTCGTGGACGTGTTCTTCCGTCTGTGCTGGCTACTTGACCAATTCAATCGTACCGACCCCAACAACTACTGTCAGAACCTCTCAGCGGCCTTTGGCGATTGTGTCACGGGTGGCGGATAAGGTCAAATAGCCAGCACAGGCCTCACCAAGCTTTTGCAGGCCAAAATTTGTTAGGCCATGGAAGTCGCGCACCGAGCCGTGTTGCACAGCCTGCGGCTATGCACGCACCTACCACTCGTAAAACACCTTCAGTGGCGCTTCTAAACGCATTACTGGATATGGAAAGCTTGCATCAAGCTCATCCAGCGATGTTGCTGTCTCAATCCCGCGCAAGAACTGCTCGGCCAGCTTGACTTGCAACTTCCCCTGACTGTCAACGAATTGCCCCCACTGGGCGATGAATTGATGCTCGTCTCTCAACTCCCGTGCCGTGTCCAGATAGCTTTTCGGAAACAATCGTCGATATGCCTCGATGTTGTAGAGCCATGAGCCTCCGATCATTTTGGCGCTTTCTGATACTTTTGGGCGGAGGTCATCAATTAGCGCTCGTAGCTCAGACTCACGTATGTGCTTGCGGCTAGCTGCCAAAGGACGCACACCTTCCGCCTCACGATTTCGGAAGTGCAGTCTCACGTCGCCTGTATCCCAAAGCTCGTACGAAAAGCAGCCAAACTGATTCTCTTTTTTATTTTCTGCCACATTGCTGTTTCGATCGTAATAGAGCGAGTATGCCCATGCGAGGCGATCTGGTGCCGTCTGAAAACCTTGAAGAAATCGCCGCCAAGTCGGATCCATCGGTTCAAAGCGGCCTTCACACCGCAATAGAAAATATAGATGTGTGTAGTCCAGCATAGCTTTCTTGATATCGCACTCCGTCACGCGCGAAACCGCGCTTGCAAATCGAAGCTGTATATCTAGAAACCCAATTTCGCGCAGTGTTTGCACTTGCCCTCCAATTTTGTCATCATTAGCTGTGTTGGCTATTTGACATTATCCGTCTGTAGTGGCTACAAACGTCATCCGGGCCGAAAAACGGGCGTATTTGACAGCTGGCGCTCGGAATCCGAACCCGCGACAATGGGCAGATGCTGCGGATCACGACTCTCATTTCTCATCTGGTGCGATCGCTGATCAACCGGCTGGAAAAGTGGCTGTTCGGGTATCTCCACCCGTCCCGGGCATCGCCGGTGCTTGCCACACTGGTCGACGTCACACGGACTCGCGCCGAACTCATCGCTGAGAACGCCTTGCTGCGGCACCAGCTTGGGATCTTGCATCGCCAAATCAAACGGCCCCAGTTGACGAAAGGCGATCGCGTCGGGCTGTTGTTTTGGGCGCCAGCCGGCTGAGCCACTGGCGACAAGCGCTTCTGATCGTCAAGCCAGACACGCTGCTGCGCTGGCATCGCGAAGGCTTTCGACTGTTTTGGCGGTGGAAGACCAAGGCAGGGAAGGCGCGTCCGCGCTTGCCACAGCCCACAATCGATCTGATCCGGCGCATGGCAACAAACAATCTGCTCTAGGGCGCAGAACCGATCCGCGGCGAGCTGCTCAAAGTCGGGATCCAAGTCGCCAAACGCAGCATCCAGAAATACCTGCGTCGGCTGCGACCGAAGCCGGCGCCGAGTCAGACTTGGTCGACGTTCTTGAAGACGCATGCGGCTGATACCTTCGCCTGCGACTTCCTGCCGGTTGTGGATGTGTTCTTCCGGCTGTGCTGGCTATCGAGTAGCCTCACGGTAAATTGTTACCGAAGGGTGATTCGTGGCATCACCCAAAATGTTACTGAAGTGTAAATCTGTTCGAGCAGGCTTTTTTGGATGGCGGTGCCGATAAGAAACGGGGCAAGAGGATGAGGTGTCAAGGGCCGCGCAGCGGTTCCCTTGACACCTCATCCTCTTGCCCCGACGCTGTTGCAGACGACATCCAAGTTACCCAGCGTTTCCACCTTGACTTAGGACTGACGCGACTCCATCAAACGGCGACTGAGACGGTCGAT
>JANMNW010000015.1:0-4590 GCA_031368515.1 Chloroflexota bacterium | reverse complement strand
TTTTTTTTTTTTTTTTCCCTTTTTTGTTGGGGGTGGGGTTTGTTGTTTTTTTTTTTTTTTTTCGTTTCTTTTTTTGTTTATCCACCCCCCACACCCCCCCCCCCCCCCCCCACCGCTCCCACTGCTCCTACCGCCCTACTGCTCCCACTGCCTCATCGCTTCTCTGCCGCCTTCGCCGCCCGCGCCTGCCACGCCGTTTGCTGTTGACGCAGCCAATAGAAATCACGCGGCGAGTCGCGTTTTGTCGGCGGCGCCGCATACATCAGGATATACGCCCGCCGCGCGTCGTCGGACAGATTCGGCCCGGTGTAGTGCATGGTCTTGCCGAGATGCACAGTCGCGCCGCCCGGTTGCAGCTCGCACGCCACCGCATCGGCCAGATACAGATCGGGATCGTCGACTTCCAACCCGATCACTTTGGGATCGTGTCCGATCGGGTGATGTGGCGCAATGTCCCAGCGATGGCTGCGTGGAACGAACTGCATGCAGCCGTTGAGCATCGTCGCAGGCTGCAAAGGAACCCAGATGCTGATCTGGTGATAGTCCAGATTGGGCGAGTTGTAGGCCTCGTCTTGATGCCAGGGCGTGGCCGCGCCGTTGCGCGCCGGCTTGCGAATGGCGTGGTCGTCTAAGAATGACACTTCCGGTCCAAGCAGCTGGCGGGCGACAACATCCGCATTGGCGCGCAACAGCGATTGCGCCAGCTCTGGCGCATATTTCGAAGGTTTCAGAATCTGCGGCAGTGCCGGCTCGGCCTGATCGTCTTCGTCATGCGTCACCAGATCCAGATGATCACCTTGCTCCCGGCCCGCGCGCTCGCTGAAAATGCGGTCGTAAACATCGCGTAGGCGCGCCGCCTCGTCGGAGGTGGTCAGATTTGGAATGGACAGATAGCCCTCGCGATGAAAGAAAGCGATCTGTTCTTGAGTGAGCGCGAGTGTAGCTTTCATTTTTATCCCTTGATGCCCGTCAGCTTGATGCCTTCTAGGAAGTAGCGCTGGGTAAAGAAGAACACGATGATGAGCGGCACTGTTGACAGCGCAGCCGCAGCCATCATCAGCGCCCATTCCGTGGTGCGTTGCGCGCGAAAGGCGTACAAGCCAAGCGACAAAGGAAACTGCTTGTTATCGGAGACATAGATCAACGGCCCAAAGAAGTCATGCCAGGTACCCAAAAATGTAAATACCGCCATTACCATCAACGCAGGCTTGACCAGCGGCAGCATGATCTGCCAGAAGATGCGGAACTCGCCGGCGCCATCCACATGCGCTGCATCAGCCAATTCGCTGGGCAGGCCCTTGAAAAACTGCCGCATCATGAAGATGTAGAACGCATTGCCGCCAAAAGCAGGGATGATCAAAGGCCAATAGGTGCCGAGCATCTTCACCCCGATCGTCTGGGTTGTGAAAGTGTCGAGTTCCTTGAACAAGATGAAAGTCGGGATAAACGTCACCATCCACGGGATCATCAGCGTGGCAATCGTGACAATGAATAGCGGCTCGCGCATCGGGAAACGCAGCCGGGCAAACGCATAGCCCACCATCGCGCACGATATGACGGTGCCGACTGTCACCGAAACCGAGTAATACGTGCTGTTCCACAAAAAGCGCAAAAACGGAAAGTTTGGATAGTTGATCGCGTTGGGATAGTTTTGCCAGTTCCAAACGCGTGGCAGCCATTCGATCGGGTTGGTGAACATCGTCTCTTTGGTTTTAAGCGACGACGACAACATCCAGAAAAACGGGATCATAAACGCGACGCCCAACGCAATCAGCAGCAGATGCGGCAACACCGTCCGTAAAATGCCGCGCGCTGTCCAACGGGCCGAAGGCTTGCCCACAATCGCCGTCGAATGAACATGCGACAGGGTCTCAGCCATTTAGCGGCCCTCCGACTCGTAAAACACCAAACTGCGCGAGGATCGAAAGACAAGCAGCGTTGCCAGCAAAATCACCACAAACAACACCACGGCCATCGCCGAGGCGTAGCCCATGTTGAAATAGCGGAACGCGGTGCGATACAGATGCACCATATACATAAGCAGCGATTCCTGCGGCTTTCCGGTCGTGCCGCCGATCACCATGGCGGATGTGAACACTTGGAATGAGCCGATGATGCCCATCACCAAGTTGTACAAAATCACCGGCGAAAGCAGCGGAATGGTGATGCTCCAAAATCGTTGCCAGTCATTGGCGCCATCGATCGACGCAGCTTCGAGCAGCTCTCCGGGTATGTCTTTCAATCCTGCCAGAAACACAAGCGAACCTGAGCCCACGCCCCACAGCCCCAAAATGATCAATCCGATCTTGGCGAAGGCCGGATCCGTAAACCAGGCAGGGCCTTTGATGCCGAAGAACGCCAGTATTCCGTTGACCAGTCCGCCTTCCGGCTGAAACATGATGATGAAGATGATCGCGCCCGCCACCGGCGGCGCCAGCGATGGCAGATAGAACAGCGTGCGATACGCGCCGATGCCCTTGACATTCAGATTGAGCACCAACGCGATCGCCAGCGAGGACAGCAAACCGATTGGCACCGAGAGTAACGTGTAGTACAGCGTGTTGTAGACCGAAGCGCGCAGCGCGCCGTCGTTGGTAAACAATTGCGTATAGTTGTCAAGGCCTGTCCAGGTTGGTGCTTGCGTGATGGCGTACTGCGTAAACGAGTAGTAGAACGATGCCAGCACTGGATACGCAGTAAACACGATTAAGCTAATCAGCCAGGGCAGCACAAACAGCAAACCGGCGATCGCCTCACTACGCCGCATCTGGCTCATCTTCGGCTTTGCACCATGAAGTCGGGACACTGTCTGTTGGGCCATGCTTTTCCGTTTCCGGCATGCGGTGCGCAATTTGCGTTGTGCCAATATCTTCACATCGCAAACTGCGCACCAGTTGCCGGGTTGTATGTAACTGCCAGCCGCCGTTCAACAGCGGCGTTCTATGTCAAAGCCGAGAGCAACTGTCCACGGGGGTCTTTGCCACGCACCATCAGGCCGACTGTGCGAATCTCAAGACCGCCATTGAACGAGCCCCCCATCAGCGACACATCTGGATCTTTGTATTCGAACACGATGCCCCGGCGCGGTTTCTCGGAACGATTCGGCGCCGAAGCGTGCAATGTCAACGCATGCCAGATGACCATCCCCCCGGCCCGCATCGGCACAGGCACGGCGCGGGCGTCGAAGTCGCTTACATCGCCCTGCACATGATCGGCAAAAGAATCCCCTTTGAAGTGGTTGAGCAAGCCAAGTTTGTGACTGCCTGGCACGACGTTTACACAGCCGTTTTCAAGCGTCGAGTCGTCTATGTAAACCTGGCACGCAAGCAGGCGCGCGCGGTTGTGCACGAAGAACGCGAAGTCCTGATGCCACGGCGCGGCAAAGCCCTGCCGCGGCGGCTTCATCATGAACATCGAGTAATACAGCATGATGTTTGGGCCGAGCAGCGCTGCCACCACATCAAGAATGCGGCTGTCGCGCGCTAGCGACATCCACTCGACGCCAAGTTCATGCGGCTCGGCCACTTGTTGCAAAATTCGCCCGCCGCCATTATCGCCAAACGCCTTCAACATGAAGCGGTCGGTGCTGCTTGTCAGGCCTTCGGCGTGCGCTTGCAGACGATCGGCGCAGGCGCGCAACACCCGCACCTCCTCGTCCGAGAGCACGTTTTCCACCGCAAGATAGCCGTCCCGCTCAAAGCGCTCACTGTATTCTTGCGTCAGTTCTGCGTTCATTTCGTTCAAGCCTCCATCCGCCGCATCTGGTTACGCCTGTGCCGAACCGGCCACGATGGCCTACTTGCTTTTCAGCGCTTTTTCCAGTTCGGCCTGGGTGGCTTTCTGCGCTTCCGCCAGCGCATCCTTTGGAGTCGCCTTCTTGGTGTACACCTGCTCCATCATGCGCGTGATTTGATCGTTGGCAAAAGCCTGAACAGGCGAATTCCACATGGGCGTCGCCACCGCCAGCTGGCCAATGAAGAACTTCATGACGTCCTTGGCAAAGTCAGGTGAGCGCTTGTCGGCAACAACCTGCGGCACAAACGCGTTGGTGTCGACCTTTTTGTTGGCAGGCATATCCGGAACAGCATCGAACCATGTCTTCATGCCTTTTACCACCAGGTAGTCCATGTATTTGAAGCCTTCGATTGCGCGTTTAGACCCTTTGGGCAGCACAAGCCAGTTGGGCCAGTAGCCGCTCTTTGTGCCGGAGCCGCTCGGACCGACGGGATACTGCGCCACATCCCATGTATTGGCATCGGCTGTAACTTCCTGGCCGCCATACATGTCGCCGGCAACCCAAAAGCCTTCGCTGGCCATGGCCATTTTGCCCTGAGTAAATGCGCCCGGAATGCCGTTGGCCGGGTAAAAACCCCAGGCGCCTGAGTTGGCAACCGCGGTCAGATCACCTTTGTATTCCTCGTTGAACCAGTCCAGCAAAAAGCTCATCATCTCAACGTTCTGCGCGGAGTCAAGCGTGTGCTTCTGTGCGGCAGGATCGTAAAACCCGCTGCCGTTGAGCGCCGACCAGACATGCATTTGCACCATGTCTAGTGAAGTCGGCAAAAAGCCGACCGACTTCAGCTTGTCGCC
>JANMNW010000354.1:0-4547 GCA_031368515.1 Chloroflexota bacterium | reverse complement strand
CTCGGGACTCGGGACTCAGCCCTCACACGCGCGCCTGTTCTTCATCAACCATGAACTCGATCACATCACCGGATTTGTAGTCGCCAAATCCATCCACGCCAACGCCGCACTCAAAGCCCTGACGCACTTCCTTGGTGTCTTCTGTCAAACGCTTGAGCGACCCCACGTTGCCGGTGTAAAGCGTCTGACCGGCGCGAATGACGCGCGCCTTGACATTGCGCTGCGCAACGCCGCTGCGGACGATCACACCCGCGATCACGCCGATCTTCGGGATGCGGAAGGTCTGCTTGACCTCGGCCGAGCCGATGATCCGCTCAACAATCTTCGGCGCGAGCATGCCCTTCATGGCCAGCTCCACATCTTCGATCAGCTTGTAGATGACGTCGTAGAAGCGCACGTCGATTCCGCTTGATTCGGCCTTGCGGCGCGCAGCGGTGTCCATGCTGACCTCGAATCCAAGCACCACTGCGCCCGAGGCGATGGCCAGCTCGATGTCCGACTCCGTGATTGCGCCAGTCCCTTGCAGGATCACATCCAGACGCACCTCATCGTCCTTCGGGTCGCTGTTGACAGAAGCGTTCAGCTTGTTCAGCGATTCGATGATCGGCGGCAGCGAGCCCTGGTTGTCGCTCTTGACTATCAGATACAGCTTCTTGGTCTTGCTGGCCTTGGCCATCGCAAAGTACTGATCCAGACTGACGGCGCGTTGCGCACCGGCGGTACTTCCGCGCGCGGTCAAATGCAGCGCAGCCAATGCCCGCGCGGCGCGGTCGTCCTCGGCGACCTCAAGCACATCGCCCGCCGCCGGCACATCGGACATGCCGGTGATGCTGACGGGTACCGATGGCGTTGCCTTCTTGACCTGCTGGCCGCGAAAGTCAAACATGGCGCGCACACGGCCGGCAACCGTGCCAACCACGAACGCATCACCAATATGAAGCGTGCCGCTTTGAATCAGGACGGTGGCCATGGCGCCTTTCGATTTGCTCAGTTCGGCTTCGATGATCGTGCCGACAGCGCGCTTGTTCGGGTTGGCCAAAATGGTTTCAAGCGACTCCGCCGTCAGCAAAATGCCTTCGAGCAGGTCGTCGATGCCTTTGCGCTGCTTGGCGCTGACCTCGACATACATGGTGTCGCCACCCCAGTCGTCAGGCACCAGGCCGAGCTCGGCGAGCTCCTGCTTGACGCGCTGCACATTGGCATTGGGTTTGTCGATCTTGTTGACCGCCACGATGACAGGCACTTGGGCCGCCTTGGCGTGGGCGATGGCCTCGCGCGTTTGCGGCATCACGCCATCGTCGGCGGCCACAACCAGCACGGCCACGTCGGTCACCTGCGCGCCGCGCGAGCGCATTTGGGTAAACGCTTCATGGCCTGGGGTGTCGATAAAGGTCACCTTTTTGCCGCCATGATCGACCATATAGGCGCCGATATGCTGGGTGATGCCGCCGGCTTCGCCTTCCGCCACATTGGTCTTGCGCATCGCATCCAACAGGGAAGTTTTGCCATGATCGACATGGCCCATGATGGTGACCACTGGCGGGCGCTGCACCAATCCTTCGGCGTTTTCCGCCTGCTCTTTGGCAAACAAGCGCTGCTTGAGGGTGGCCGCGCGCGGCTTGGGCTTGCCGTCGGTGCCGGTGACCACTACCTCATCCGGAATGGCCGACTCGACCACAACGGGAATGGGCTTGGCTTCCCAGCCGAACGCGCTCAGCGCGATCGCGGCGGTGTCAAAGTCCAGCTGCTGGTTGATCGTTGCCATCATGCCGTTTTGCATCAACTCGCGAATGATGTTGATGGGGCTGACGTTGATCTTCTCGGCCAGATCGCGCAGCGCGATGCTCTCCGGCAGCTCGATCGCGCGGGTCTCTTGAGGCCGGCGCTCCGGGGGACGGCTGGCCGGCGGCCGCGGAGGTCCGCTGTGACCGCCGCTGCGACGATTGCCACCTGAAGCCGGTCGTGATTTTGTCATATCCGCCATAGTAAACTCCTCTTCACGCGAACGACGCAGGTAAGTTTCCTGCGTCGCCGAAAACCAATTCGATTACGCGCCCTGTTCACCTGACCAGGCGCGCCGGACGAGCTAGACCGTTTCAGCCATATCGTCCGAAATACTCAAGAATTGCCTCGGCGTCGGCCGGGTCAATGCTCTGTTCAAATTCGGCTTCCAGCCGTTTTGATTTGAGCGCCTGTTGCGCGGCACCCAAACTTTTGGACAGATATGCGCCACGGCTTCCTGATTTCTTTCCCGTCTCGTCCACAACCACACGGCCCTCAGGCGTCCGCACCAGCCGAACCAGGTCGCGCTTGGCAAAGCGCTCACCGGTTCCGATGCATTTCCGCATGGGCACGTGCTTCACGCGCCCGGCGGATCGCCCGCCAGCCGTCTTGCTCATGACTGCGCCTTACTCTTCGCCCTCGATCTCATCGGCGCGCCGATGAACGCGCGCGGGAACCATGCGGCCCAGCTCCTCGTCGAAGACCAGAGCGCGCTCCTTGCCTTTCTTGTTCTTCTTGCCGCGCGGCAGACGCGTTTCGCCATCCGCCAACGGCGCGTCGTCGTCGTCCTCGCCGTCTTTGTCTTCGCTAACGGCGTCAATGAACATCTGCTGGGCTTCTTCCGGTGTTTCGGCCTGAACCGCCGCCACAGGGGCAGCGGCCGGCGCGGCCGGTTGCGCCACGGCAGGCGCGGGCGCGTCCTCAACGACCGGCTCAACCGGTTTGCCCACCACTTTCTCCAGCGACTGCTTGATTTCGCTCAGCGCCTTGGAGCCGATATTGGGAATCGACAACAAGCCTTCATCGCCGCGCGTGCTGTACTCGAGCAACTGGCCGACGTTGATGATCCCAGCCGCGCCGATATGCTGCGTCACGCGAGGCGAAAGCCCCAGCTCGTCAAGCGACATGCTGTACGCCTCGGCGGGAATCGAAGCGATGGCCGCCTCGCGCGCCTGACGCCGCTCTTCGGCAACCACTTGTCGAGCCGCCTGCTGCTCGTCCGGCGCGGCTTCATTCACGCGCGTCAAGCGCCATTGATAGACGCCATCGACAATGCGTTTGACCTGCGCAAATTCGTCAGGCGAAAGCGCCTGCGGCAACGCGCGCTGGCGCACCAGCAATTCACGCAGCGTCACCGAAGCCGGCATCGCATCCTCGCCAATCCAGGCCTGCAAGGCCGGCGTTTCGGCAATTGCGTTGAGCGCTTCATTGAGCGCCTCGCTGCTGCTCTTGATGTCGATGCGCCAACCGGTTAGGCGGGCCGCGAGCCGGGCATTCTGGCCTTCGCGGCCGATCGCCAGCGATAGTTGATCATCAGGCACGATGACCATGGCGTTCTTCGTCTCGGTCATCGGATGCACGGACATGACCTTGGCCGGCCCAAGCGCCTTGGTGATAAACACCGCAACATCGGCATTCCACTCGATGATGTCGATCTTCTCGCCGCGCAGCTCCGTGATGATGCTTTGAATGCGCGCGCCGCGCTGGCCCACGCAAGCGCCTACCGGATCGACCCCCGCTTGAAGCGCGGCGACAGCCACCTTGGAGCGCGACCCGGGCTCGCGGCTGATGGCCTTGACTTCAACCGCGCCGCTGTTGACTTCTGGCACTTCAATCTCAAGCAGCCGCTTGAGCATGTTCTTGTGCGCGCGCGACAAAATGATCTGCGGCCCACGCGTGCTGCGCTTGACCTCGCTCACATAGGCCCGCACACGCTGCTGAATCTCATATTTCTCGCCCGGAATCATTTCCTTCTTGAGCAAGGTGGCCTCAATGCGGCCGAGATTCACCGTGACGCCCGTGGCCAGCAACGACTGCACGGTGCCGTTCACAATTTCGCCTTCGCGCTCGATAAACGTGTTGTACTGAAAGTCCTTTTCGGCTTCCCGCAGCTTTTGCACGATCAACTGCTTTGCGTTTTGCGCGGCGATGCGCCCAAGATCTTTCGGCGTCACGTCGACCATGATGCAGTCGCCCAGCACCGCGTCCGGCTTCTGTTTGAGCGCATCATTGAAAGCGACCTCGGTGCGCTCATCCATCACCGATTCGACCACTTCCTTCTCGATGTACACGCGCATGTCGCCGCTGTCGATGTCGACAAACGACGAGACCGCCTGACCGGCCATGATGTTGGCATACTTCCGGTAGGACTGCACGATCGCCTGTTCGATCACTTTCGTAACGACTTCGCGCGGGAGCGTGCGCTCCGCGCTGATCTGGTTTAATGCAAGTACGAATTCGCTTTTCATCGCTACATCCCCCCGCTTGGAAAAGCGAAAGTGGGTTTTTCGACCCACTTCCGACTAACACTGCGTGAAGTTGTGCGCAAATTGTAGCACGCACCCTTAAAAACGGCTAGAGTCTCGCTCCATTTTCTTAAGGGACGCCCGGGACCGCGCCGCGCAGCAAAATCTCTCTTAGAGACTGTTTTTCAATTCACTTGGCGACATGCCGAAGCATGCGCCTTGACGACGCGATATAGACCATTGATCGGCTGGAGCGGACCGTGTGCTCGTAGTCTCGTGCCAACCTGCGATAGCGTCCAA
>JANMNW010000327.1:0-4532 GCA_031368515.1 Chloroflexota bacterium | reverse complement strand
TGACCCTATTCGCGTACTGAAAATTATTCGTCAGTACATGAAACCAAACCATAAAGTCTTTGTCGGTGTCATCGCCACGATCGATCCACGCGTCGAAACGGCGGAAGAAGTTCGCGATCGAACATTGCAAGCGGCGGAATTTATTCCGATCGTGAACCTCGGCACGACCGACGATTGCGGGTTTTCGCCATTTTGCGACGATACATCGACCAGTCGCGAAAAAGCTTTCGAAAAAATACGCGCGCGCGTCGCAGGCGGCGTTCGACGCCTGTGTGGCGATGCTGCGGCCGGGCGTGCGCGCTTCAGACGCCTGGCAAGCGGCCAACGCCGCTTATGAAAAGCATGGCATCGCCATGCCGCATTACATGGGCCATCAGATCGGCGCGGTGGTCAACGAGCTGCCCCGGCTCGTGCCATACGACCACACAGTGATCGAGGCGGGCATGGTCTTTGCCGTCGAGCCGGGCGCATATGAAGGCGCGGGCGGCAGCTTTGGCGCGCGTTCGGAAAAGATGATCGTGGTGACGCCGTCCGGCCCAGAAATCCTGGCCGATTTTGCCTGGGGAATTTGAACGCTGGCTGGCAAGTGAACCTGTGCCATCATTGGCATATGTCCAAGCCACTAAGTGAAGACTCCGAGGCTTCGCCGGAACTGGCCGCCTTGTTTCAACAACTGCAAAACAGCACTTTTGGCGCGGCATTGGGCGGCGTATTTGTGCTGGGCATCCTGGGAGGCGTGGCGCTGCCGGATTCTGACAACTTCATCCGGCGCCTGTTCGTCAGCCTGGCGTTGTTCAGCATCGGCATGCTGTCCTGGATGCTGCATCGATGGCGGCCGGTGGCCGGCATCGCCGCGCTGGTCGCGGGCTGCCTGTTTGCCATTTGGCTGGCGATTGTCTGGGCCGGCTTGAATTGGACCTTCGGCCTCAGCATCTTGCCGTGCGGGCTGATCATGCTCATGCTCAGCCGGCGGCTCGGCGTGGCCAGCGCCACGCTGATCACCGCCGTCGCCTTGTTTGCGCCCGAAAGCGCTCTGCCGGTTTCCCACGACTTGCGCGCGCTTACCGTCATTTTGCTGTGGTGCATGCTCGGTTTGATTTGGCTGACGCTGCGCCCGGTGCTCAGCACCGCCGAGTGGGCTTGGGAGACCTATGAGCGCGGTCAAAACCTGCTGGTGCGCATGGGCGATGCGCAAGCCGAGCTAAAGCAGGCGCTGGCCGACGCGCAGCACGCCAATGTGCAGCTCACGCGCATGAACCGGCTGGCCGACGGCCTGCGGCAGGCGGCTGAAGATGCGCGCCGCATCAAAGAGCAGTTCGTCGCCAACGTCAGCCACGAGCTGCGCACGCCGCTCAACATGATCATCGGCTTCTCCGAAATCATCGTCAACCAGCCGCAAACCTATGGCGAGCGCATCCCGCCCGCCCTGCTGGCCGATCTCGACATCGTGTTGCGCAACAGCCGGCACCTTTCCAGCCTGATCGACGACGTGCTCGACCTCAGCCAGATCGAAGCCAACCAAATGGCCTTGACCAAAGAGCATGTGCGCATCGCCGACATCATCGACGCCGCAACGACCGCCGTGCGCGGGCTGTTCGCCTCCAAGGGGCTCTACCTGCGCACCGAACTGTCCGGCGATCTGCCCGAGGTGTTCTGCGACAAGACGCGCATCCGCGAGGTGGTGCTCAACCTGCTCAGCAACGCCGGGCGCTTCACCGACCACGGCGGCGCGGTTGTGCGGGCGGTCAGAAGAGACAACGACCTGCTGGTGAGCGTCAGCGACACCGGCCCCGGCATTGCGTTAGCCGATGCCGACAAGCTCTTCCAGCCATTTCAACAAGTCGACGGGTCGGTGCGCCGCCGCTACGGCGGCAGCGGGCTGGGCCTGGCCATCAGCAAAAACTTTGTCGAACTCCACGACGGCAAGATGTGGCTGGAGAGCACCCCCAGCGTGGGCACCACATTCTTTTTCACCCTGCCGATTGAACCGCCCCTGCCGATCTCGGCCAGCGCGGCGCGCTGGCTAAATGAAGACTGGACGCTCGAATCGCGCATGCATAGCTCGGCCGTTCCCGCGCCTGTCATCCGGCCTCGATTGGTGGTGCTTGAGTCTGGCGATGTGCTGCAACGCATGCTGCGGCGCTACATGGCCAACACCGATGTGAGCGGCGCGCGCACACTCGCGGATGTTCGGCGCGAAACGACCGATGCGCCGGCGCACGCGATTTTGATCAACGATGGCGCGGTAACCGGAACAGACTGGGTGCAACGACTCAGCGCCGAGGGGCAACTGGCCAGCGATGTGCCGGTGTTTGTCTGCGCGGTGTCCGGGCCGCCGGAGGCGTCTGAACTGCTGGGCGCAACCGGATACCTGGTCAAGCCGGTGGCGCGCGAGACGCTCATCGCCGCTTTGAAGCAAGTTCATCTTGACGTGCCGGCCGACCCTGAGAAGCCTGCCACCATTCTGGTCGTCGACGATGAGCCTGACGCGCTGCGCTTGTTCTGGCGCGTGTTGACCGGGCTCGGCCGCGACTATCGTGTGCTCACGGCAGGCAACGGCATTCAGGCGCTTGAAATCCTGCGCGCCCAGCGCCCAGATGTGGTGTTTATGGATCTGGTCATGCCGGAAGCCGACGGGTTCTGGCTGCTGAACGAAAAAAATCGCGATCCGGCGCTGTGCGACATTCCGATGTTTGTGATTTCGGCACGCGATCCAAGCGGTCAGCCGATTGTGAGCGATGCGCTGGCGGTTACGCGCGCGGGCGGGTTGTCACTTCCGCAATTGCTGGCCTGTCTGCAATCGATCATCGGGATTCTGTCGCCGATGCGCCCGTCAGCAGATCCAGCGTCTCCAACAACTGCGCCTGCTTGACCGGTTTGCGCAGGAACGCGGCGGCGCTCAATGTCAGCGCCAGTTTTTCCTGCGGCAGGATTGTGCACACAATCACCGGGATGTCGCTGGTCTGCGGATTTTCGCGCAAGCGGCCGAGCATCTCCCACCCATCAACTTCGGGCATCATCACGTCGAGCACGATCACCCGTGGGGTGATGCCACGCAGGAGGGTTTCGGCCTGCGCCGAATTCTGCGCGGCAATCAGCTGGTATCGGCTGTTGGCCAGGAAGCGCCCGAAGAGCGCATGCGCGTCGGCGTTGTCATCCACCACGAGCACCGGCACCGTTTCGGCCAATGGAATCACAATCGCAAGCGAGTTTCCGTCGTCGTAAACGTTCAGCTCGCCGTTGCACATCGCCAGCAGGCGTCGCGCCATGCTCAAGTCCTCTTCGAAACGCGCGGCGTCTTCCGCCGGCGGTCCGGCTGATGATTGTGGCGGCTCGGCCTGCACAAAGATCGCTGCCTGAACCGGATCGCTCGTGATGCGAATTCGCGTCACGCCGGCTTGCGATCGCTGCAGCAGCCCAGGCAGCGCGGTCAGCAGCGCTTGACGCAGCGGCTGCGGCGATGCGTTGACGCGAATTGACGCCGTCTGTCGCGTCCTGGGATCAAACACCAGGGTCACGCCCAGGGTGTCGGCCATCGGCTTGAGCGTGTCGCGCACGGCATCGAGTACGGGCGCTAGATCGGTCGGGCGGATTGGATACGCGCGTTCGGCCAGCGCCAGCTCATTCTCGGCGCTGGTGGCCGAGCCGCCATCGCCAGCGGGCTCATCATCCGCCGCGCCGGCCACGCAGTTCAAGTCAAAACGCTCGCACAGCACATCGGTGATGGTCTGCAGCGCCACGCCTTCCTGCCGGCGCAGTTGACGAATGCTCAAGTTCAGGTTGCCGGCCACATCGTACTGGTCAAATTGCTCGATAAAGCGGTGGTGCAGCACGCGATAGGTGCGCCACGCATCAGATTGCTGCGACACGCTGGCAGCCGGTTTCAGCGCAGACACGCTCTGCTCCAGAACCTGGCGCAATGCGCTGTGCGATTCCAGCTTGAGCATGCCGATCAGCGGGCTCTTGCGCAACTCTATCGGGTCATACAGGTGAAGCAACGCCCGCCGCACTTCGGCCAGCAGGACGCGCCCACCAGGATCTTCGGGAGTCATTCGGTGCAGAGTCTCCAGCAGCGAATTATGGATCAGACGGGCAAAAGCTGAATTCGGAGCGCTTGCGAGGACACGTTCGCGGAACTAAGCTCCAGCAGCTCGATTCCGGCGCCAAACACGCTGTCCGATTTTTGGCCGTGTTGTGGCCGCTTTCAGGAGCGACCAAGCCTTGCGCACTCTATAGTATTAACAGGAACTCAATGATTCGATTTACCTCACATAAGGGCAAGTCAGACAGCCCAACTGCCTCGGCGCCCAACTAGCGCGGTGCAGAGGGATTTGCGCGCACGCTGCGCAAAAACGCGCCGGTTCTGCTGATGCTTGCGCCAGGGTTGATCTTGGTATTGCTGTTCTCGTATTTGCCGATGTTTGGCATCGTGATCGCGTTCAAAAACTACCGCGCCGTTGACGGCATTCTGGACAGCGCGTGGATCGGGTTGAAGAACTTCGAGTTCCTCTTTCGTTCGCCGGTTCTGGTGC
>JANMNW010000318.1:0-2970 GCA_031368515.1 Chloroflexota bacterium | reverse complement strand
TAGCGCCATAGCGCGACGAACACGATGATGGCCGCAATCGCCATGATCGCGAGTGCCGCGGTTCGTAGCGCGCCCGCCAGCCAGACGCGCCGGCCATGCGCGCGGTGCGTCTGCTCGCCCTGTGCGAGCTCGCGCGTGTTGCTTGACGCCACGCCCTGCACGCTGCCAAGCCACCATGCTTTGGCGCAATAGGCATACTGCGCAAGCTCGCTGGCGCGGATCACTCGCATGTCAGCTCACCAGCTTGTAACCGCGGCCGCGCAGCGTAAGCAGGAATCGCGGCTCGGTGACGCCGGGCTCAAGTTTGCCGCGCAGGCGGCTGACCAGCTTTTCAATGCGCGCATCGTCCACGCTGTCGAGATAGCTTTCGCCCCAGACGTTGGTCACGATCACATACTTGTCCACGATCTTGTTGAGCTTGCCGTAGAGCAGCAGGAGCAGCTTGTATTCCAGCTCGGTCAGCGCCTCGATTTTGCGCCCGTCCACAGCCACATCGCCGGATTCGACATCCACATGCACGCCTTGTTTGACTCCCGGCCGAGTCAGGCCTTGCCGCTTCACAAAGCCGCGCCAAACATTGCCCAGCAACACGTCTTCGACATTGCCGCTGTCGTTGACCAAGCGCTTCATTCGCAGCAGCTCAAGCGTCTCACCATCGCCGGGCTGGCCGTCTGCGATGGCGATCAAACTGGCCTGTTCCGCGTCGCTGAGTTGCGACCAAATGCGCAGGCATTCGTTGCGCACATTGCTTTCGCCATCCAGCGCCTGTTTGACCAGGCTGAGCGCTTCTTCGCGCGCGTCCTCCGGCGCGCCTGCGGCCAGGCGCATCCAGGTCTCGGTCACGGCTTTGATCAGTCCGGCATGGCCGCCGGCCTCGCGGATGATGAACGTCATCTCTGATTTGCTGATGCTGGCGCCGTCGGCCGTTTCCATCGCGATTTCGCGCGCATCATCCTGGTTGACAAAGCCCAGCCAAATTTCGCGGGTGGAGAACAGTTCGGCGAATTCGTTGCTGTCGTTGTCCGAGCGGATCTCATGCAGCGGCCTTTCGGTCGCTGTCACAAAACTCAAGCACGAGACAAATTCATCCTTCATGGCGCGCAGGTTCAAAAACACCCGGCCATCCAGCTTTTCAAACGGGTCGTCGAATTCGTCAAACAGCAGCACCAGACTGCGGTCCGATTCCTCGCAGATTTTGCGGATGGCGCTGTCAAACGCCAGCGGGCTGCGGATGGGCGTGCCGGGTTGCACCACTTCCTGATAGAGCGCGGCCAAATCGGCCAGCAAGCCGTCCTGCGCTCCGTAGCGCTTCAGCGTGCTGATGATGTTGCGCAGTCCGGCTTCATGCAACGCCTGCTCGCTGCGCTCGGCCATCAGGTTGCAGTCGACATACACAAACAAATAGTCGTCGGCTTTGTCTTTCAAGAGCTCGGCGCGCGCTTGCGCGCTGCACAGCTCGCGCAACAGGCTGCTCTTGCCCATGTTGCTCAAGCCGATCACGGAGCATGATCGGGCCGATTGAATGCTCTTGACTATGAAACGGGCTTCGGTTTCTCGGATCATGCGATGGGAGCTATTGTAAGTGAGGCGGAGAATTGCCGTAAATATAATCTTTCGCATGCCGATTCTTCTCAGCGCGCTGATCATCGCGGTGCCGACCTATTTTTACGCCGCTTTGGTTCGCAATATCGACCGCTATGAAAAAGAACCGGTGAAGTATCTGCTCGCCGCATTTGTGTGGGGCGCGGTTCCGGCGGTAATTCTGGGGATTGTTCTGGAGCTGGTGCTGGCCATTCCGGTTGTGGCCATTTTCGGCGCTGAAACCCGCGCGGCGACATTTTTGAACATGGGCGTGCTGGCGCCGGTGGTCGAGGAGATCGTCAAAGGCCTGGCTGTGGGCATGATCTTTGTGTGGCGGCGCCGGGAGTTCGACGGTTGGATCGACGGCGTGGTGTATGGCAGCACGGTCGGATTTGGCTTTGCCTATGTCGAGAATGTCGTTTACTTGCTCGGCACCGCTTCCGTTGGCGAGTGGTTTACGCTGTTCTTTTTGCGCGTCATTGTGCTGGGCTTTATGCACGGTTTCTGGACCTCGCTGACCGGCATCGGATTTGGCGTGGCCCGCAACCTCACCAGCGATCTGGCCAAGGCCTTTGTGATTACTCTTGGCCTGAGCGGCGCGATCTTTGGCCATGTGCTGCACAATGGCTCAATCGCGCTGGCCGAAGCAAGCGAAGGCGCGTCGCTATGCGTTTCCGCCCTCAGCTATTTTGTGCTGATCGTCTTGATGATCGGGCTGGGGCGCATGGCCGGCCGGCGTGAACGTGCCTTGATGAAAGCGCATTTGTCCGACGAAGTTCCGCATGTGCTTGAGGACGCCGACTTTCAAAAACTGTGCAATGGAAACATGCCGCGCACCTGGCGCAACGGCATGGCGCATCTGGCCTGCGAACTGGCGCAAAAGAAGAAGCAGCATGCAATTCACAGGGATAGCGCCAGCGCGCTTGAAATCGACGCGCTGCGCGCGCGCATTTGCGCCTGCTGGCAGGCGCCGGCCACGGCCGCTCCGGTTACGGCAGCGCCGGCCCCAACGGCAGCGCTCGGCCCTGAATAGCTGCCCGCATAGCTTCGCGGTCGTCCCACGCATACTCGGAGGCGCCAAAACACATTGATTGTTCATGGCCTTTGCCGCAGGCCACCACGGTGTCGCCGGGGCGTGCCAGAGTACACGCGATTAGTAGGGCCTCGCCGCGTTGCATCACGCGGTGAACTTCTGCCCGGCCGTCAGTCATGCCGCCCGCGATCGCATCGCAGATGGCGTCAAACGATTCGTTGCGAGGATCTTCGGCAGTCAGGATCACGACATCGGCCAATGCATCGGCTGCTGCGCCCATCATCGGCCGCTTTTGCACATCGCGCTGGCCGGCGCAGCCAAAAGCCACGATCAGGCGGCCGGGCGTGATCGCCTGC
>JANMNW010000286.1:0-21730 GCA_031368515.1 Chloroflexota bacterium | reverse complement strand
CCGCATTCTTTTTACCATTGACTGCCCTGGCCCTGGCAGGCGCGAGCGGTTGCCGGCGGGCTAGCCTATGTCGCGGCGCTGATAGCGCTAAAAACCGTCGGCCGTGAGGAAATTGACTTCATTCGTCGGTTGCGCCCGCGCGCAGCCTGACTTCTTTGCAGATGGCATCGCAATCGCTTACGCTCGGCATCGACGTCCGTTACTTGTCGCATGGCATCCTCGGCGGCGTGCGCAACTACGTCCGTTATCTGACCCCGGAAATCATCCGGCTCGGGACACAGCACCGAATTTTTCTGTACGCCGACACCAAGGCGCCGTTTGAGCTGGACGCCGCGTCGCTGCCGCCCCACGTTACGCTGAGGCTGTTGCCCTACCGCAATGCGTTGTCCAGCATCCATAACGACCTGTTCATGCGCAATGCCATGGCGCGCGACGGCGTGCAGGTGGCGCACTTTCCAGCCAACTATGGTTTCGGCCCGCGCTCGGCAGCCACCACGTTCACCCTGCACGATGCGCTGACGATCATGCCAATGTCGACTGGCCTGTTCAGCAAAGGCAGCCGCATGAACGCGCGCACCTTTGCGATGACAGCCTATCTCAATGTCTGCAGCAAGGCCACATTGCGCGCGGCCAGGGTCATGTTTGCCGTTTCCGACTATGCGCGCGACGATATTCTGAAATACTGCGCATTCGACCGCGAGCGCATCATTTCGGCGCGCTATGGCGCGCCGCCGCACATGCGCCCGATCACCGACAAGGCCGTGCTGGACGCCACTCGGGCGCGGCTGGGCATCTCGCAGCGATTTATTCTGGCCGACGCGCTCAAAAATCCCGGCGTGATTCATCGCGCCTGGCGGCGCATGCCCGAAGCGCTGCGCGCCAGCCATAAAATCGTCATGTTCTCGCGCCGCCGCGATCCCCTGTCGGTCGTGCAGCAGATGGTCGATGAAGGCATGGCGCACGTGCTGTATCGCCCGTCCGATGCGGATCTGACCGCGCTTTATAACCTGGCCGATGCGTTTGTGTTTCCCTCCTGGATCGAGGGTTTTGGCATCCCGTTGCTTGAAGCCATGTCGTGCGGTGCACCGGTCATCGCATCCGATCGCGGGTCGATCCCGGAGATTGCCGGCGGCGCCGCGCTGATCCTCGATGCCGAAGACGATGCCGCTTTGGCGGGGCACTTGCAAGCGGTGCTGCAGCAGCCGGATGTGGCCGCGTCGCTGCGCGCCAGGGGCTTTGCGCGAGCGGCGGAGTTTACCTGGTCACATGCGGCCGAACGCGTGCTGGCGGGCTACCATCTGGCGGCGTCGCTCGCACATGGCACAATGGCGGTCGCCGCCCATGAGCAAGCTCATCATCGAAACCATGAGTGACGTTTCAATCGTGCTTGTCAGCTGGAACACCCGGCAGCTGATCTTGGACTGCCTGCGTTCGCTGCCGGACGCGTGCGCCGGGCTGCGCTGGGAAGCGCATGTGATTGACAATGCATCGACCGACGACACGGTCGAGCATGTGGCGCGCGAGTTCCCATCGGCGGTGCTAACTGTCAACACCGTCAATGCCGGCTTTGCCGCTGCGAACAATCAAGGCATGGCCAAATCCAACGCGCGCTATGTGTTCCTGCTCAATAGCGACACCGTGGCGCATCCCGGCTCCATCGCCGAACTGGTGCGCTTTGCCGATGCGCACCCAACGGCAGGCATTGTTGGCCCGCGCCTGCTCAATACCGATGGGTCGTTTCAGGCGTCGTGTTGCGCGTTGCCGTCGTTGAGCAGCGAAGTGCTCAGCGCCACGGGATTGGGCGAACGGCTGATCAACAAGGGCTATCCCGGCGTTGCTGAGCATCGTTGTGCTCGGCCGATGCAGGTCGGCTATGTCACGGGTGCGGCGATGCTCGCCCGCGCGGAGGCCGTCGCCCAGGTCGGCGGCATGACGACTGACTATTTCATGTATGCCGAAGAAGCCGATTGGTGCTGGCGCATGGCCAAGGTCGGCTGGGAAACCTGGCACAATCCCGCGGCGCGCATTGTTCATCATGGCGGTCAAAGCACGCGCCAGGTTCGAGCGAGCATGATCCGGGCGCTCTATCGCAGCAAAATCATGATGCTGCGAAAAATACGAGGCGATGCCGCGGCGTTTTTGTTGAAAACCGTGGTGGTTTTGGTCTGGGGCGTGAAGTGGCTGATTTCTCTCAGAACCCGGCGAGAGCCTGCGCCGCTCGTGAGTTGGTCTGATCTGAATTAGGGCGGCTACCCACATGGCAGAACTGGCTATCGTCCTGGTCAATTGGAACAATCGCGAGTACTTGCTCACATGCGTGCAATCGATTTTGGATCATGCGCCGAGCCGGCCGTTTGAAATCTGGCTGGTCGACGATGCCTCGGTCGACGGCAGCGCCGCCGCTGTGCGTGAGCGCTACCCGCAGGTGCGCCTGATCGAGAACAAAACGAAAGTCGGCTTCACCATCGCCAACAATCAGATCCTGAAGCAGTGCCAGGCCACGTTTCTGCTGTTGCTCAATGTGGACACAGTGGTGCATGAAGGCGCCCTGGATGCCATGTGCGATTATCTGGAAGCGCATCCCGATTGCGGCGCGGTGGCCTGCAAGCTGCTCAACCGCGATGGCACCGTGCAGCGCAACGCCTGGCACAACTATCCCAGCGTGAAAAGTGTGCTCGCCGACGCGCTCTATTTGTGGCGGCTCTTTCCGTCGCAAATTGCCGGCAGCGAGTTGGTTTACACCTATCCAAAAGAGCCGATCGATGTCGACCATCTGCTTGGCGCCTGCCTGATGACCACTCAGGCCATAGTGGACAAAGTCGGGCTGCTGGACGAGGATTACAAGATCTATCTCAGCGACACCGAATGGTGCCGCCGCATGCAGCGCATGGGCTACCGCATCGTCTATGCGCCCGCCAAGACCATCACCCATTACGGGCAGGGCGGGATGCACAACGCCCCGGTGCAGTCGCTGACATCGTGGAACGAGAGCCTGGTGCACTTTGTGCGCACCACAGCCCGGCCCGGCGCCGCCGCGCGGGTGTTTGTGGTAAAGACCGCGCTGGCCATCGGCGCGGTGCTGCGAATGGGGTTGTGGACCTTGCGCATACGCAACGATGAAAAGCACAGCAAAGGAATGCGCGCAGGCTATACCCGGGTGCTGCGCGAGTTGACGCGGTATTAACCGAATAGCCCGCGGCCCGTAGTAGATGGACGTTGCTCGTGGCTCGTGGACGTGGACGTGGCACGTGGCACGTGGTCGTATCCGGAATCATCCACGACCCCGTGCCACGTCCACGAACACGTGCCACGGATTACGTCCGCGTACTACGGGCTACCCTCTAGCCTCCGCTGCAATCACATTGCGCAGAACTTGTTCACGCCTGCGACTATTCTTAGTCCTTTAGGCGTATTTGACCTTTGCGCTGCGCCATAATTGCAACAAATGAAAGCGGTCATCCTTGCCGGCGGACTTGGCACACGCCTCTCTGAAGAGACGGAGACCAAGCCCAAACCCATGGTCGAAATCGGAGGCTTTCCGATATTGTGGCATATCATGAAAATCTATGCTGCACATGGAATCACGGACTTCATCGTGTGCTGCGGCTATAAAGGCTATATGATCAAGCGCTTCTTCGCCGACTATGCGTTGACGCGCGCGTCAGTGACCTTTGACTTTCGCACCGGAGAAACTGAATTCCATGACAAGGATGTGGAGCCGTGGCGCGTCACTTTGGCCGACACCGGCGCCAACACGATGACCGGCGGCCGCATCAAGCGCATCGCAAAATACATCGGAAACGAGACGTTCTGCTGCACCTACGGCGACGGCGTGAGCAACATCGACATCACCGCGCTGATCGCCTATCACCGCGCCCATAGGACGCACGTCACCATGACGGCGGTGCAGCCGCCCGGCCGCTTTGGCGCGTTTACCCTTTCTGAGTCACAGACGCGGGTGACCAGTTTTCGCGAAAAGCCGCGCGGCGATAGCGCCTGGATCAACGGCGGATTCTTTGTGATGAATCCGGCCATCTTTGACTACATCGAAGGCGACGCCACCAGCTGGGAGCAGGAACCCATGCGCCGCTTGGCGGAAGATGGGCAGCTGACGGCCTACCAACACGTCGGCTTCTGGCATGCCATGGACACGTTGCGCGATCGCATCACATTGGACGATCAATGGCGCTCTGGCAAAGCCGAATGGAAAGTTTGGTAACCACAGACCGGCGGACAAAGTCACCATCACAGAAACACAGCATGGAGGAAGAACAATGAAAGTGCTCGTCACGGGCGACACCGGATACATCGGAACCATCATGGTTCCGATTTTGTTGGAAAGCGGATTCGATGTCGTGGGCATGGACAGCGATCTGTTCGCCGAGTGTGAGTTTGAGCCGTCAAAGGCACGCGCGCCGCACATCCACAAAGACATCCGCGACGTCACCGTGCGCGATCTGGAAGGGTTTGACGCGGTCTTTCATCTGGCCGCGTTGTCCAACGATCCGCTGGGCAATCTCAATCCGGCGTTGACCTACGAGATCAATCACCTGGGCTCGCTGCACCTGGCCAAAATGGCCAAGCAGGCGGGCGTGGCGCGCTTTGTGTTCTCATCGTCTTGCAGTACTTATGGCGCGGCCGGCGCTGATCCGGTGACCGAACAAGCCACCTTCAACCCGGTTACGCCGTATGGCGAATCGAAAGTGCTGGTGGAACGCGACGTGGCGCCGCTGGCGGACGCGCATTTCTCGCCCGTCTTTTTGCGCAACGCCACCGCCTACGGCTACTCGCCGCGCATGCGCTTCGACCTGGTGCTGAACAACCTTGTCGCGCATGCGGTGGCCAGCCGCAAAATTCTGATCAAAAGCGACGGCACACCCTGGCGCCCGATTGTGCACATCGAAGACATCGTCAACGGCTTTATGGCGGCCGCGCGCGCGCCGCGCGAGCGCGTGCATGGCCAGGCGTTCAACATCGGCCGCGCCTGCGAGAACTACAAGATCTCGCAGATTGCCGACATCGTCAAGGATGTGGTGCCCGGCTGCGAAATCGACTACGCGCCCGGCGGCGAGCCGGACAAGCGCTCGTATCAGGTGAATTTCTCGAAAGTCGAGAAACAGCTCCCAGAGTTTCAGCCCAAGTGGACCGCGCGCAAAGGCGCCGAGCAGTTGTATGAAGCGTACACGCGCGTGGGCGTGACTGTGGCCGACTTTGAAGGGCCGCGCTTCCGACGCATCGACACGCTCAAGACGCACATGGCCGCCGGCCGCATCGACACCAATCTGCGATGGACGGCGCTGGCCGAGCAGGGGAGGGCTTGACCATGATCTTCACCCCGACAAAACTGCAAGGCGCATTCATCATCGATCTGGAGCAGCGCAAAGACGACCGCGGCTTTTTTGCGCGCACCTGGTGCGCCAAAGAGATGGCCGCGCACGGCCTGGCCACAAATCTGGCCCAGGCCAACATGTCGCTCAGCCGCAAGAAAGGCACGCTGCGCGGCATGCACTTTCAGATTGCCCCGCATCAAGAGGACAAAATCGTGCGCTGCACGCGCGGCGCGCTGCACGATGTCATCATCGATCTGCGCCCGGAGTCGGCCACTTTCAAGCAATGGATCGGCGTGGAGCTGACCATTGACAATTACCGTTCGTTGTATGTGCCCAAGGGCTTTGGCCACGGCTTTGTGACCTTGACCGACGACACCGAAGCCACCTACTTCGTGAGCGAGTTTTACACGCCCGGCGCGGAGGGCGGCGTGCGCTACAACGACCCGGCGTTTGGCATCGAGTGGCCGGCCGCCATGCAGGTGATCTCCGAGAAAGACGCCAACTGGCCAGACTTCGCCTAACCCATTGGCAGCGACCCGAATCGGGTTCCTGCCAGACTCACACACCATGATCATCGTAGACACCGCGCTCGAAAGGCGCGAACAAGCCGGCAAGCCCATTCGCGTGGGCATGATTGGCGCGGGCTTTATGGCCCGCGGCATCACCCTGCAGATTCTGCAGTCGCTCAAGGGCATGCGCCTGGTGGCCATCGCCAATCGCAAACCCGAGAAGGCGCGCAAAGCCTATGAAGAAGCCGGCGTTCCGGCGGAGGCGATCGTCAGCGTGACGAGCGTGACGCAGCTTGAACAGGCCGTGGCCTCGGCGCAGCCGGCAATCACTCACGACCCGATGCTGCTGTGCCGAGCTGAAAACATCGATGTGCTGATCGAGGTGACCGGTTCCATCGAATACGGCTCGCGCGTGGTGCTGGAGGCGATCTCCAACGGCAAGCACGTCGTGCTCATGAATCCGGAGCTTGACGGCACTGTCGGCCCGATTCTGAAGGTCTATGCCGACAAAGCGGGCGTGGTGCTCAGCAACGCCGATGGCGATCAACCGGGCGTGATCGGCAATTTGTATCGGTTTGTCAAAGGACTGGGTGTGCGGCCGGTGCTGTGCGGCAACATCAAAGGCTTGCACGATCCGTATCGCAACCCGACCACGCAGGAAGGCTTTGCCAAAAAGTGGGGCCAGAATCCGTATATGGTCACGTCGTTTGCCGATGGCAGCAAGATCTCGTTTGAGCAGGCGATCGTGGCCAACGCGACCGGCATGCGCGTGGCCAAGCGCGGCATGTTTGGCCCGACCGTGCCGGCCGGCACGTCGATCATGGACGCGGTCAACTGGTACCCGCACGATGAGCTGCTGAACGGGCCGGGCGTGGTCGACTATGTCGTGGGCGCGGCGCCCAGCCCGGGCGTGTTTGTCATCGGCACGCACGACAACCCGATTCAAAGGCACTATCTGAATCTGTACAAGCTCGGCGAAGGGCCGCTGTATGTGTTCTACACGCCGTATCACTTGTGCCATTTTGAAGCGCCGTATACCGCGGCGCGCGCGGTGCTCTTTCAAGATGCCGCGCTGACGCCGCTCGGCGCGCCGCGCGTCGATGTGGTGGCCACGGCCAAAGTCGACCTGAATGCCGGCGATGTGATAGACGCCATCGGCGGTTACAAGACCTATGGCCTGGCTGAAAATTACAGCGTTTCACGCGCAGAGCGGCTGCTGCCGATCGGCATCGCCGAAGGCTGCGTGCTCAAGCGCCGGGTGGCCAAAGACGCGGTCATTACGTATGGCGATGTGACGCTGCCGGCCAATCACATCTCAATTCAGCTGCGTAGCGAGCAGGATCGTTACTTTCCGGCGTAGCAGCTCGGCGGCGCGCGAACCACGCCGGTTGGGCGGCGCAAGCCGCTTGTTGATGTTATCGAGACAGGGTTACGACGCACCGCATTAATTCAAAATGGCGCGCATACTGTTGCTTACCCAGGTATTGCCCTTTCCGCCCGATAGCGGGCCGAAAGTCAAGACCTACCACGTGCTGAAGTATCTGGCGCGCCAGCATGAGGTGACGCTGGTCTCGTTTGCGCGGGGCGATCAGTCGTCAGACATTGCGCACCTGCGCAAGCTGTGCGCCGCTGTGCACACCGCGCCGATGACGCGCCCAGTCTGGCGCGACGGCTTGGCGTTAGGTCGCAGCGTGTTGAGCGGCCAGCCCTGGATGATGCTGCGCGACGATCGCGCCGAAATGCGCGCGCTAATCGACGCAGTCTGCGACGCGCGCCGCTTCGACTTCGTGCACGCCGATCAGCTCAACATGGCCCAATATGCCCGGCGCGCGCGCGCGCGCACGCCCGGCCTGAAAACCGTGCTGGATCTGCACAACGCGCTGTGGGTGCTGTACCGGCGACAGGCGGCCAACATGGGCGGGCCGCGCAAGCTGTTGCTGGAGCGCGATTGGCGCCTGCTGAAATCCTATGAAGCGGCGGCGTGCGCCGAATTCGATCATGTTATGGCCGTCAGCGAAGAAGATCGCGCCGCACTGGCCGAAGCCGGCGCCAGCGGCGCCGGAAAAATCCTGGTCGTTCCAATCACGGTCGACGGCGACGAAAAGCCGGTGGTGTCGCGAGCGGTCGGCGCCAGCCACATCCTGCATATCGGCACGATGTATTGGCCGCCAAATATCGACGCCATTCGCTGGTTCGTCGGCGAGGTGTTGCCGCTGATTCGCGCCGAGCGGCCCGACGTGGTGTTCGACTGCGTGGGTTCGCGGCCGCCGCAAGACCTGATCGATCTGGGCGCGCGCGACAGCCGGATCAACGTCACCGGCTATGTGGCGGATGCGCTGCCGTTTCACGAGCAGGCCGCTGTGACGATTGTTCCGGTGCTGGCTGGCGGCGGTGTGCGGGTGAAAATTCTGGACTGGATGGCCCAGGGCATGCCCATCGTCACGACGACCGTGGGGTGCGAAGGCATCCGTGTGCTTCACGGCGAAAGCGCCATGATCGCCGACACGCCGGCCGATTTTGCGCGCGCGGTGCTAGCTGTACTGGCCGATCGCGCGCTGGCCGACAGGCTGGGCGTCAACGCCCGCGCGACGTTCGAACGTCTGTATGATTATCGTGCCGCGCTTAAGCCCATGGATCAGATTTACACATGACACTGTGTTCCATCCTCATCCCCGTTTACAACAGCGCCGAGGGCTTGCCTCGCCTGGTGGCAGAGCTCGAGCACTGGCTGCCCGGGCTGGGCCTGGACTATGAGGTGTTGCTGGTCAACGATGGCAGCCGCGATGGCAGCTGGCATGCCATCAGCGAGGTTGCGCGCACGCGCCCGTGGTTGCGCGGCATCAACCTGATGCGCAATTACGGCCAGCACAACGCGCTGCTGTGCGGCATTCGCGCGGTGCGCGGCGATGTGATCGTCACCATGGATGACGATCTGCAAAACCCGCCCAGCGAAATCGCGGCGATGCTGGCCAAGTTGAACGAGGGGTATGACGTGGTCTATGGAAAGCCCCGCAAAGAACAGCACGGCTTGCTGCGCGACGCCGCCTCGCGCGTCACCAAGCTGGCGCTGCAAAGCGCGATGGGCGCCGATACCGCGCGCCATGTCAGCGCGTTTCGCGCCTTTAGAGCCAATTTGCGCGACGCGTTCGCAACCTATCAAAGCCCGTATCTGTCGATCGACGTTTTGCTGACCTGGGCGACCACGCGCTTTGCCGCGATCGAAGTCAAGCACGACGAACGGCAGTATGGCGTGTCCCAATACACGCTGGGCAAGCTGGTCAATCACGCCTTCAACATGATGACCGGGTTCAGCACCGTGCCGCTGCGGCTGGCCAGCCTGCTCGGGTTTGTGCTGGCCCTGGTGGGGCTCTTGTTGTTGATTTGGGTCGTAGGACGGCTTGTCATTTTGGGGTACAGTGTGCCCGGCTTTCCGTTTCTGGCGTCGACGATCGCGCTGTTTTCCGGCGCACAGTTGTTTGCGCTCGGCATCTTCGGCGAATATCTGGGCCGCATGCATCTGCGGTTGATGGAGCGCCCGCCGTATGTGGTGCGCGAGCAGACCGGGCAGGGTGGCCAATGAGCGGCGCGGCCCAGTGCGCGCGGCTGGATTGGGACTCGGCGTTTTTCGGGTTTGGCATCGGCCGTATCGATGTGGCGCACCTCGACGACGAGACGGTGTCCGCCGCGCGTCGATGGGCGCGTGAATCGGCGGTGCGCTGTCTGTACTTTTTAGCCGATGCAGACGACATTGCGTCGACGCGCGCGGCGGAGCGCGCGGGCATGGCGTGCACCGACATCCGCATGACGTTTGAGCGGACGCTGGGCGCGCAGGAACCCGATTCCTGCACGCCGGAGATTCGCCCGTGGCGCCTGGACGATCTGCCCGCGCTGCGCGCCATCGCCGGCATCAGTCACACCGACACCCGCTTCTACGCCGACCCGCGCTTTGCGCGCGAGCAGTGTGATGCGCTCTACGAGACCTGGATCGAGCGCAGCTGCGCCGGATTCGCCCAGGCGGTATTTGTGGCGCAAGGCGATGATGGGCGCGCGCTGGGCTACGTCACCGGCCATCTGCGCGGCGATGCGGCTAGCCTGGGCTTGATCGCAGTCGCGCCCGAAGCACAAGGGCGCAGGCTGGGACCGCGCCTGGTCGGCGCCTTTCTGGCTTGGGGAGTCGGGCAACGCGCGACGCGCGCGACAGTCGTTACGCAGGGGCGCAACGTGCGCGCGCAACGGCTGTATCAGCGCTGCGGGTTTGTGACCAGCGCAGTCCATCTATGGTACCATTTTTGGCCGCTAGAGTAGCGCTGCAGCACACTCAGGAGCTTCATGACACACACTGCCGAACAGCCGCCGCAAACCATTCCATTTAACCGGGCGATCATCGCCGGCTCCGAATTTGAATACATGGCTGATGCGCTCAAGCGCGGTCACATTTCTGGCGACGGCGCGTATACCAAGCGTTGCAACGAATGGCTTGAAAGAGCGGTCGGCGCGCGGAAGGCGCTGTTGACCACCAGCTGCACGCATGCGCTGGAAATGAGCGCGCTGTTGCTGGATATCAAGCCTGGCGACGAAGTGATCATCCCGTCGTTTACATTTGTGTCGACGGTGAACGCGTTTGTGTTGCGCGGCGCCCAGCCCGTTTTCGCCGACATCCGGCCGGACACGCTGAATTTGGATGAGGCTCAGCTGGAGCGACTCATTACGCCGCGCACGCGCGCGATTGTGCCGGTGCACTATGCCGGCGTGGCCTGCGAGATGGACACGATCATGGCCATCGCCAACGCGCGCGCGATCGCCGTGGTGGAGGACAACGCCCACGGCCTGCTTGGGCGGTATCGCGGACGCCCGCTGGGCGGCTTTGGCGCGCTGGCTACGCAAAGCTTTCATGAGACCAAAAACTTCACATGCGGCGAGGGCGGGGCGCTTTTGATCAACGATCCGGCGCTGGTCGAACGGGCCGAGATCATTCGCGAAAAAGGCACCAACCGCAGCCGCTTTTTTCGCGGCCAGATCGACAAATACTCGTGGGTGGATGTCGGATCGAGCTATCTGCCGAGCGATGTGCTGGCAGCGTTCTTGCTGGCGCAGTTTGAAAAAGCAGAAATGATTCAGGGCCACCGCAAGCGCGTGTGGGATTTTTATCAGGCCAGTTTGAGCGGCTGGGCCGAACACGTGGGCGCGCGGCTGCCCAGCGTGCCGGCCGAATGCGAGCAGCCGTATCACATGTTCTACTTGCTGATGCCGTCGCTTGCGGCGCGTCAGGCGTTTATCGCCCATCTCAAAGCGCGCGACATCCTCTCGGTGTTTCATTATTTGCCCCTGCATCTCTCGGACATGGGCGTCAAGCTGGGCGGCAAGGCCGGCGATTGCCCGGTGACCGAAGACTTGAGCGACCGCCTGGTGCGCCTGCCCATGTATGCCGAGCTGAGCCCTTCGGATCTCGAACGCATCGCCGATGCCGTCCATTCGTTTGCGCCTGTCGGCGCCAAATAGCAGGCGTCGTAAGAGTGAGTTTCCCGCTCGATTTTGAGCACGAGATGGGAGTGTTGTGCATGCTTGCGTAGCAAGCATGTCGGCGCATCGGATTTTGAGAGCAAGTGTCAGGAAAGCGCCATGCCGGGGCGGTGACAAACGCGCAAAATTCATATAGACTTGCGGCACGAGGGATTTTGCATCCTGTGTTGTGGATTTGGGTTGGGTGAATTTAGTTTCGGCTGACGCAGCATTGCGCGCGTGCTCACATGCCTCTTGAAGGTAGTCTCGTGTTGGCGCCAATCTGTTGATACTGTCTTTGATCGCCCGCTTGGGCGAGGACACTCACAAGGGGGAGGTGGGTGATGCGTATGAGTTTTTCCGATGCCTCTGCGTCGCGTCGAGGCGCGCCGCGTTCGGGCGTTCTGGTGCTCTTGGCCGCAGGCTTGGCGGCAGGGATGGCGCAAGCGGCCCTGGTGCTGCAAGTCAATGCCGCGCCGGTGCGGCGCGCCGATGCGATCGTGCTGGTCAACAGCGCCAGCAACCGCTATGGAGACTATCAAAGATACATCGAGCCATATCTGAAGCATCTGGGCGTGCCGCGGACAGTGTTGGATATTGCCAGCGCACCGGTGCCATCCAATCTAAGCGACTATGCGTTGATTGTGGTTGGCCACAAGCAGCTCGATGTGGCGAATGCGTTGCTCAGCGCGGGCGAGCAAAACTTGATTGTGTCCGCTGTAAATGGCGGCGCCGGGCTGGTCAACTTTGACAACGATCTGGCCAGCGGGTCGAGCCCTCGCTATGCATGGGTGCAGAGCATTTTTGGCTTTGGCTATTCGGGCAATGCCAGCGCTGGCAATATTGCGGCGCAGACATCGACGGCTCGCGGCGCGTACATCATCGCCAGCATGCCGCCTTGGGGATTGGGCCTTAACAACGGCGGAATTCAAGTCACGGGCGTGCAGCTTGGTCCGAACTCTTCGACGGCAGCGTCTGCCAGCGGTTCGCCCTTGGTTGTGGCCACCGAGTACGGCTCTGGCCGTGCGGTGCAGTGGACGTCCTACGATTTTCTGATGCCCAGCGTGCTCGGCAATGTCAGCCCGCTCGACGGCATGATCTGGCGTTCGATGGTTTGGTCGGCGCGCAAGCCGTTTGTGATGCGCGGCATGCCGCCGTTTGTGACCTTTCGCGTCGACGATTGCACCGGCCCGTACTGGTGGATTGGCACTGCGGCGGCAAAAGGCCTGGTGACTTGGTGCGGATACTTCCTGAATGATCAAGACGCCAATGACGCCAATGCGATCAGAGGCTACGTCCAGCAGGGCAAGCTGACTGTTTCGTTGCATGCGCGCGCGCAAAACATCTGGGCTTATTACGATCACCCGACAGGCGATCTGCCTAACGAAGTGGTGGCGCAAAACGTAAATGATGCACTGGCCTGGCATGCGGCCAACAATATCCCCAAATCCAAGTTCATGGTCCCGCATTACTACGGCCTTGGCAACAATGCCATGCAGTACCTTGAGTCGTTAGGCATCGAATTTATTGGCACTGTCAACAATGTCGGTGTCACATATCCCGGCCGCGCCAATCTGCGAATTGGGCCGTTTAATGTGCAGGAAGAATGCTGCTTCGCCAGTCACAACCCGGCCGTCTACTTTGCCGACTATCTCAAGGTAAACGGACAACCGCAATGGGACAACCGCTACTTCGTGGCGGTGACGGAAATTCGCGATGAAAACGGTTACGAGTGGTATCCAAACAACGATGTGTCCGGCACCGTGACGCACGGTGTGGCGCAATTGAAGCGCGCGTTTGATGGATTCTATTTGCCTCAGCTATTCACGCATGAGTACTTTATTCAGTCCATCAGCCCATCGAACTGGGATGCGATTCTGAGTGGTGTGCAGTCCGGTATTGCCGGATATGGCCCGGAATATGTTTCAATGGATTATGGCGCGCAGTATGTGCGCGCACTTCACAACTCCGAGTTGAACGGCGCCACCTACGACGCCGGTGACGGCCAGCTTACGGCGTCGTTCTCCGGCAACGCCGATCTTGACACGCGTTTCATGGTGTTTACCGGCGCCGGTGACGCCATTCAGTCGGCCTGGGTGTCGGCGCCGTCGTTTAGCGGATCGACCGTCGTGAACTACAACGTGGGCACCGGACAGTCGGCAACCAGCACGCCGGGTGCAGCCACTCAAACCCCTGCCGCTGCGACTGCCACCTCCGCGCCGACGGCTACTTCCGGCCCGGTGCAGTGCCCGTGCACGATCTGGACTGCGTCGGCCACGCCTGCGACAACTGGCCGCAATGACGGGCAAGCGCTCGAAGTGGGCGTCAAGTTTCGCGCCGATCAGGCCGGATACATCACGGCGCTGCGTTTCTACAAAAGTGCGGGTGATGGGGGTGTGCATACCGGACATTTGTGGACAAGCGGAGGTGTGTTGCTTAGCACAGCCGTATTTGATGGAGAAACAACATCGGGATGGCAGCAAGTGACCTTGCCGGCGCCAATGCCTGTCAACGCCAACACTACATATGTTGCGTCGTATCACTCAAGCAACGGCGTATATTCATCGAATCCTTTGTACTTTGCGCAGGCTCAGGTGAGCGGGCCGCTGCGCGCGCTGCAAAACGGTGAAGATGGCTCGAACGGGCTATATCGGTATGGCCCGGCTGCATTTCCAGATCAATCCTGGAACGCAAGCAACTACTGGGTCGATGTGGTCTTTTCACCAGGGAGTGCAGCGAACACAGCGACGCCGGCAGCCACGGCGACAAGCACCAATACGCTGATGACGCCAGTGCCGACGGCAACGTCCACGCCCACGCCCACCCCCACATCGTCGGCGACGCCCACGCCTACGTTTACACCAACGCCGACAACAGTGCCGACGGCAACGTCCACGCGCACGCCCACCCTCACATCGTCGGCGACGCCCACGCCCACGTTTACACCAACGCCGACAACAGTGCCGACGGAGACGTCCACGCCCACGCCCACCCCCACATCGTCAGCGACGCTCACGCCCACGTTTACACCAACGCCGACATCAACGCCGTCGACTATGCCCACGCCTACGGCCGGGCCTACTGCTGCCGCAACGGCGAGCCAAACTCCCACGGACACGCCAACGGCTACGGCAACTGGCACAGCGACATCAACGCCAGCTCCAAGCCATACACCCACGCTCACGCCGCCTACGGCCACGCGCACTCCGACGCCGAGCGCAACCGCGACGATTGCGAGCCCCAGCGATGCCATATTTGGCGATGGCTTCGAAAACGGCGCTTTGACAGCCTGGTCGTCCAACGTATCCGGTGGCGGCGATCTTGCCGTTCAACCGAATGCGGCCCTGGCAGGCAGCCAAGGCATGCGCGTGCTGATCAACGACAACAGCGCGCTGTATGTTCGCGATGACGCGCCGGCGTCTGAGCCGCGCTACCGCGTGCGCTTCCATGTCGATCCGAACTCGATCACGATGGCGAGCGGCAACGCGCCTTATCTGTTTTATGGCTATGCCAATGGCACGGTCATGGTGCGCGTGCAGTTGCGTTTCAACGCCGGCGTCTACCAGCTGCGCGCCAGCGTGCGCAGCGACGCCAACGTCTGGTCGCACAGCAGCTATTTCACCATCAGCGATGCGCCGCATTCGGTCGAAATTGACTGGCGGGCGGCATCCGCCTCGGGCGCCAACGACGGCGCGCTAACGTTTTGGATCGACGGCGTTCAACAGCAGGTTCTCGGCGGCATCGACAACGACACGCTGCGTATGGATTTTGTCACGCTGGGCGCGGTGGGCGGCATTCCGACCGGCACGCGCGGCACTTTGTACTTCGATGCATTTGAATCGAGGCGGCTAACGTATATCGGTCCGGACAGCGGTGTGGCGCCAACAGCTACGCCCACAGTGGCAGCGCCGACAGCGACGCAGACAAGAACACCAACGCCGACGCCCACAGTGGCAGCGCCGACAGCGACACAGACAAGAACACCCACGCTGACCCTAAGTCCGACCGCAGCTGGGCCGACGCCAACCGCCCCGGCCACAGCCACGCGAACGCCAACCGCCACAGCCAGTGTTACGCCAACGCCTACGGCTGCTCCGGCCGGCAATTTGGCCTGGTCGGCCAGCGCCTATCGCTGGAACGCCAACAGCAGCGCCAGCGCCAACACCAATCGAAACGCAGCAAGCGTGCTCAATGACAATACTGTCGCCGGCGAAATAAACCTGAATGGCAGCGGCGACGACTTTGGCGGCGCGTATGAAGCGGCTGGGGTGGTGTGGGCCAGTTCAATCGGCGATGTTCGGCGTATCGAGTTTGTGTCCGGCAGCCACGATGGCGGCGCAAACGGCAATGGCAATTTCGAAAGCGATTTCAAGCTGCAAATTAGCACCGACGGCCTGACTTGGTCGGATGCGACTGGCTGGACGTTGTCGCCCGCTTATGCCTACGACGAATCCGTTGCCAATCAGACATACGTATTTACTGGGGCGGCCCTGAATGTGCGCGGTGTGCGCATCGTTGGGCGGGTGCATCTGTCGCCGGGCAGCGGTTCCTGGCACGCTCGCGCGCGGGAAGTTCGTGCTTTTGCAGAGAGTAACTAAGAGATTTGGAAATATACACAGAAAACTCACAGAACCCTCGCAAGCGTCAGCCGTAGTGCGGATACGCATTGCCGCAACGACTGTCTATATGCGGTTGCAATGGCAACGCTAGGGGATTTGTGCAACACGAGGGGACAAAACGTGCAGACGGTCGGGCGAGCGGACGCGCGTTTGGCTTGTTTCTTGCCGCAGGCTTGGCGGCGGGTTTGTTTCAAGCTGCGCTGATCATGCAGGTTCGCGCCAGCGCATCGCCGCGCGCCGATGCCATCGTACTGGTGAACAGCGCCAGTGACCGCTTTGGCGACTATGCGCGGTATATCGAGCCATATCTGGACCATCTTGGGGTAGGGCACGCCACGATTGACATTGCGACCGAACCCGTTCCGGTCGATCTTGGGGACTATGCGCTGATCATCGTCGGCCACCAACGTCTGGATATCGCGGGCACTGCGCTCAATGCCGGTGAGCACGACCTGATCGAAGACGCCGTTCGCCTCGGCGCCGGTCTGGTTAGCTTTGATGCCGATTTGGCTGACGGTGGTGGGGGCCGTTACGCGTGGGTGCAAGCGGTGTTCGGGTTTGGCTATGCCAGCGCGGGTGCAGCCACCAGCGTGGTGGCGGTTCAAGCACCCACACGCGGCGCCTACATTCGAAAACCCATGCCTTGGGACTATGGTGTGAATCTGTTCAACGGCGGTATTGTGCCGTTTGGCTTGACTCCAGGCCCGAACTCAAGCGTGGTCGCCACGGCGGGCGGTTCGCCGCTGGTGATTGCCACCGACTATGGCGCAGGCCACGCCGTTCAATGGGCATCCTACGACTTTCTGCAGCCAAACGTGCTGGGCAATGTCAGCCCGATCGACGGCATGATCTGGCGTTCCTTTGTGTGGGCGGCGCGCAAACCGTTTGTCATGCAAGCCATGCCGCCGATGATTACCTTTCGCGTCGACGATTGCAGCGGGCCATATGCCTGGGTCGGAGCGGCAGCGGCGCACGACTTTGTCACCTGGTGCGGTTACTTTCTGGATGACCAGGATGCCACGGATGTCAACGATATTCGCAACTATGTGCAGCAAGGCCACATGACCGTGTCCATGCACGCCCGGTCGCAGGGGCAATGGGCCTATTACGATCATCCGGTCGGCGCGAATTTTCCCGATGCCGTTCTGGCGCAGACGGTCAGCGATGCGTTGGCCTGGCACGCCGCCAACAATATTCCCAAATCGACCTATCTCGTGCCGCACTACTACGGTTTTGGGACCAATGCCGTGCAGCACCTTGATGCGCTAGGTGTGAAGTTTCTCGGCACGGTCAACAATATTGGCGTCACCTATCCGGGACGTGCCAATCTGCGCGTCGGCCCATTCAATCGCGAAGAAGCCTGCTGCCTGGTCAGCCACAATCCGGCGCTGTATTTTGCAGATTACCTAAAGGTAAACGGACAGCCGCAATGGGACAACCGCTATTTTGTGGTGGTGACCGAAATTCGCGACGAAAATGGCTATGAATGGGCGCCGAACAACAATGTGGCCGGCACGATCAACCACGGGGTCAACCAGTTGAAACGCGCGATGGACGGCTTTTATCTGCCCCAGCTGTTTACCCACGAGTACTATATTCAAGCGATCACGCCAGCCAATTGGGATTCGATCCTGACCGGTGTGCGCAGCGGCATCGACAGCTACAACCCGGAATTTGTCAGCATGGACTATGCGGCCCAGTATGTGCGGGCCTTGCATAACACCGCCATCGTGGATGCGCTGTATGACAGCGCCAGCAACCGCGTGACGGTGAGCTTTCAAGGCAACGGCGACATGCCCACGCGCTTTGCGGTGTTCACGGGCAGCGGCGACACCATCCAGACAGCCTGGGGCCATGTGCCGGCCTTTGATGGCGTCACACTCGTCACCTATGACCTGAACGGCAACGTTTCCAGCACTGCGACGCCGGGTCCGGCCACCAGCACGCGCACACCGACGAAAACAGCTACGGGAACGCCAACGCTTACGCCAATGCTTACGCCAACAAGCACGCCAACGGCTACGCCTACGCCGACAAGGACGCCTACAAGTACGCCAACGACTACACCTACGCCTACAAGGACGCCTACAAGTACGCTAACCCGCACGCCAACGCATACGCCAACGCATACGCCAACACGCACGCCGACGCCCACCGCGACGCCATTGCCAAACATCACGTCAACGCCGTTTGCGACGCCGACGCTAACCAAAACGCCGGCATTGCCTGCCACCGCCACCGCCACCGCAGCGCCCACCCGAACACCCCCTAGCACAGTGCCGCCTGGCGGTACAGAACCGACGCCTGGAAACGGCGGCGGCCTGGCCACTACCACGCCGACGCCGCAAGTGGAAGCGCCGCAGCGCACCGCCATTTATCTGCCGCTGATCCAGGTTGATTTATCGGCCGATCACATGCGTGTCCTATACTAAATCGTTGTCGCAATCGCCATCGCTGTCTTTCAGAATTCACCGTAGACCATGATTCGCCTCAATCTAGCGCGCGCCGAACGGCACGCATCCATTCTGCTATTGCTGGCAGCGCTGCTTGCCTATGCCTACATTTTTCCGCGCTGGGCCGATCCTAATCAGAACAGCAGGCTGAACATGGTTGTGGCAGTGGTCGATGACGGCACATTTCAGATCGACCGCTATGTGAGCAACACCGTCGACTATGCAAAAATCGACGGCCACTATTACAGCGACAAAGCCCCTGGCGTGGCATGGCTGGGAATTCCGATCTACGCAGGCTTGCGCATGTTGCTCGATCTGCCCGTGATCACGGGCCTGACCGAACGGCTGGCGAACAGCGAGGCGTTCAAATCGACGCTGCGCGAAGACGGCAGCGGTGTTCGAACGGACAAGGTGCGCTTTGCCATCGCGCAGATCGTTTTGAGCATGATCACAAACGCGCTGCCTACCGCGTTTACGGTGTCCATGATTTTTCTGCTGCTCGGGCGGTGGGGCAGCGGCGCCTTTGCGGCGGCTGGCGCGCGCGCGGCGGTGGCCTTGAGCTATGGTCTGCTAACGCCGGCATTTGCCTACGCCAACGCGTTTTATGGGCACCAGCTAAGCGCAGCGCTGTTGTTTGGCGCCTTCTTTTGGCTTCAAATGCGCGGAGCCTCGCAGCTGTCGGCCGTCGCGGCGCTGGGCATCGGCATGCTTCTGGGTTACAGCGTCGTTACCGAGTTTCCGGCGGTGTTGGTCGCCGCGGCGTTGTGGATCTACGCAGCCTGGCTGCTGCTGCGCGCCAAGCGTCCGATGCTGCTGGCGCCGATGACCGCGGGCGTGCTGTTGTGCGCCGCCGCGTTGATGATTTACAACAACGCGCTGTTTGGCGGGCCGCTCAAGCTCGGCTACGGCAACTCGGAGCTGTGGGAAAAACAACATGGCGCGGGTTTCATGAGCTTGACCATGCCGCACCTGGACGCGATGTGGGGAATCACCTTTGGCGCATTTCGCGGCCTTCTGCTGTTGTCGCCTGTGCTGGCGCTGGCGGTGCCCGGCATTGTGGCGTGGTGGCGGAGCGGCGAACATCGCGCGGAGCTGGCCTTGGTCGGCTGGGCCAGCGCCTCGATGTTTCTATTCAATGCCTCGTCGATCATGTGGTGGGGCGGGTTTGCGATTGGCCCGCGCTATGTGCTGCCGGGACTGCCATTTTTTGCGCTTGCGCTGGCATTTGTATGGTGCCGTCCGCAAGCGCGCTGGGCAAAGGTCCTCGGCCTTGCGCTGGCGCTGTGGTCGTTGGTCGCCACCTGGGGCCTGACGCTGGCTGATCAGGCTTTTCCTCCTGACAATCTGTTCAACCCGTTGATCGAGTATGCGGTTCCAAACTGGCTCGCCGGCAACATCGCTCGCAATGTGGGCACCCTCGCCGGGCTGAAAGGCGTCGCCAGCCTGCTGCCCTTGGCGCTGATGCTGACTGTGCTGGCCATCGTGTGGCGCCGGGTGGTCGCGCCTCCGGATCACGATGTGCGCGCGGCGACGCCGGTCAAAACACTGCCGTCAACATAAGCTTCGCAGACAACATGTGGCCTATGCAAAACATCACCTTCACATCACCGCGCGCGCACTGGCTGCTCCTGTTTGGCTTTGGGTTCCTCGTGCGCGCGCTGTACATTTTGACAGCGGGCTCCGAAAACCGGCTCTACGACTCCTTTTCCGACCAGCCGATATATCTGGATATGACCCGCAACTTGCTGGCGGGCAAGGGCTTCATGGTCGGAATACCGGCATTTGTTGCGGATCTGAATGTGCCGACCGCCATTCAACCGCCGTTTTATCTGTTTTTTCTGGCAAGTGTGTTTGGCCTGTTTGGTGTCGACAATTTGCTTGCGGTGCGCCTGGTGCAAAGCGTCTTTGGCGCAGCCACCTGCGTCTTTGTGTATGAAATCGGCCGGCGCCTGTATTCACAGCGCATCGGGCTGGCGGCCGGGCTGGTGATGACGGTTTACCCTCTGCACGTGGTGTTTACGCGCGTGATCATGATCGAGACCGTGCACACTGCCTTGGTGACATTACTGATGCTGATCGTGGTTATCGCATTCAAAGAGTCGCGCGACGGCGTGTACCGCGCAGCGCGTTATGCGGCTCTGGGCGCATTGTTCGGTGTGGCATTTCCGGCGCGCCCGGAACTCGTCGCCATGATTGGCGTTGTGGCTGTTCTTGTGCTCGGCAGCGCCTGGCTGCGACAGCCGCGGCAGCTGCGCGCGCCGCTTGGCGCATTGGCGCTGATGGGCGTGATATGTCTGGCGTTGGCCTTGCCGTTTGCGCTGCGCAACCTGTTGGTGATGGGCAAGTTTACGTTTGTGCCGACCAAGCAGTGGGGATTGTGGGAAACCAACTGGCTGCGCTACATGCGCGACAAAGAGCCGGAGTGGGAAGCCAAGTGCACGCACAAAGATCGCATGCGCTGCGCGTTGCCGGATTTCAATCAGTTAACCGAAATCGAGCGCGAGAGCCGGCTGGCCAAGATCGGCACACAAGTTGTGTTTGATCATCCCGTCGACTATTTGCGCTACAGCGTCTCTCGTCTGTTTGTCAGCTATCCCTTGTGGCCGCGCGAGAGTTTCCCGCCGCCGCTCGGATATTTGGGCGTGCGCGAGCGTCCAAACGACGGCGCCGGCTACGATGCGATTGATGACTACCCGCTGTATTTCAGCATCCCGGAAAAACTGCGCGTGTGGGCGTTTCGCGGCGTGTTCGCGCTGGCGATGATCGGCCTGTTTGCCACCGCGCGTGAACGCAAAATTGCGTCGCTGCCCATCTTGGCCATGATCGGCATTAACATAGCCCTTTCGTTTCTGTTTTTTGGGCGTGAGCGCTATCGTTTTTTGACCGACCCATACTGGATTTTGCTGGCGGCCTATGGCGTAAGCTGGGCGCTGCAAAGCTGGCGCACCCGCCGTTCGCCTGTCGCACTCGCTGCTTAGGCGCGCCGTGATTACTCATCGAAGCCTACATGACTGAAACTCATTCATCCGAAACAGCTGCGCCCAGCCGGGCGCACCCTGCCATGGGCATCGCCACCGCCGAGTGGCGCTTTGTGTTGCCGGTGATCACGGCGCTATGGCTGCTGACCAGCTTGCCCGTGCTGTATGCCTATCTCAGCGCGCCGCCGGATAAACAATTCATGGGCGTGGTGCTTAATGTGCCGGATCATGCGCAATACTTCATGTGGTTTCGCGAGCATCAGAGCGCCTTTCTGATCAGCAACAAGATGACGCCGGAGCCGAATCAGCCGTTGTTCTTCAACTTGCTGTGGTGGACGCTGG
>JANMNW010000248.1:0-4254 GCA_031368515.1 Chloroflexota bacterium | reverse complement strand
GCACGAACGGCTGCACTGTCGAGAGGCTGTCGCCGATGATTGAGAACACATTGGGCCGGTTGCCCATGGCCTGGCCGCGCTTGAAGATGTCACGCGATCGAGCGCCGATGCGCAGGGCCGATGCGGCTGGACCCAGCCGCGGCGCGGCCGTTGGCGTTGCCGCAGTTGCCGCATCTGACTGCGCCGGCAGATCGACAGGCGCGACGGGCGTTGGCGTGGGGGCGGGCGGCAACGGATCCGATGCGTCAACCGGGCGCAACAAAGCCGCCGACATCCAGCCGGTCAGCCCGCTGGCATGCCGAACGCGAAGCCAGTTTCCTGCGCCGTTGCGCTCGAGCACCGCGACGCGCGCGCCCTTGAACACAACGCCTGAGCGCCGGAAAGTCGAACCCGGTCCCGAGCGAATCGCCGCCGCCGGGTCGGCCGTCACGATCATGTCGGGCGTTTCCTGTGCCAGGGCGTTGCGCGAAGGGACGCTCCAGAGGGCGGCAAACAGGAGCACGCACACGAGGGCAAGGATGCTGCGTTGAACTCTCATGGGGTCATCACGCTCAGCCGCACGCCGTCAAGCGCCTGAATCAGCATTAAGTTTCGCAATGTGTATCCGGACTGCAAGTGCGTCGGCGTAAAGCTGGCGGCGATCGCCGGATCGCCATCCGGCCAGGATGGATGCACGCCGTCGCTGGACAAGCCGAAATTCGGAAGCGCGCGCATCGCGGCACCATAGTCGCTGAGCGGCACATTGTATTGCGCCGCGATCTCGCCAAGTATCGCATTGTAGGCGTTGCACTCGCCTTCAAACTGCATGCGTGGCGGCACGGTGCTGAGCACCGGAATGACTCCAAGTTCGAGCGATTGTGTCACGATCTGGGTCATGTTGGCGCGATAGCGCGCCGCGTCCAGCTTGGACACGTCATTTGTGCCGAGCAGGATCAGGGCGATGGCTGGCCGGACTGTGCGGTATTCGCACCGGAGTGGCGATTCGCCAGGCTGGCAGATGCCTGGGTTAGCGCGCGCGGGATCGAGCACATCGGCGCTGGTCCAACCGTTGTCTGCGCTGAGCGGGGTATTTGAGAAGGAACTGTCTGCACCGCGAGCGACCGTGGACGCGAAATAATTGACGCTCGCTTGCAGCCCGGCGTAATCGCCAAGGTCGTAGCGGCCCCAACCGAACGGATAGAGCACATAGGTCGCGACGGTCAGGCTGTCGCCGACTTTGGAGAAGACGGGCGCGCGATTGCCAAGCTTTTTGCCGCGCTGAAAAACCGCACGCATGCTGGCCGGCACGAGCAGCCCGGGATGTGGCGCCGCTATGGGTGGCGGCGTTGTGCTTGGCCCGGCGGTGGCGCTGGGTAGCGCCGCAGGCGCGGATGTGGTCGCGGTCGCTTCGCTCGTCGGCAACAGGACGGTGGCGGTGGCGGGCGGGGCCACTGGCGTGGCTGTGGCCTGAGCAGTGGGCTGCAGGGTGGGTGATGACACCGGCGACGGTGACGGCCGGCTGGTGGGTTTGAGCGTCGGACGCGCGCTGGCTGTGGCGATCAGCGTCACGGGCACGGTGGGCAGGCGATCTGGAGTGACTTCTCCGACGCCTAGCCAGCCACTAAAGTTGTCGGCCGTGTTGACGCGCAGCCATTGGGCATCATTGGAACGCGCCAGGATGGTCAGGCGCGACCCAGCCCGCAGGATGCGCACCACGTTGCCCTTAAGCGACGGCGTTTCACGCAGCATCGCGCCATTGCAGGCCGCGCACACGCGCCCGTTTGCACCGGCTTGTTGCGCGGGTGCGACCCGGCCACGCGAATCCGGCAGGCCGGCCGCGGGCGTGGCGCAATAGGTTGCAAGTATGACAAGCAGCGATGATGCAACGATGATTCGGCTGTTCATTTCTTGGCTTTCTTGATACCGCTCATGGACGCGGAGAGGCGCTTGCCGCCCACACCTGAAAAGAACGCTTCCACCTCCTCATCGTCGCGCTGGCGCGTGCTTTTCAACACGATGCCATCGCCAAATTTCGGATGTGTGACCCGGTCGCCTGGTTTGAACATAGTATCGGCGGCGGGCGCCCGCTCTTTGGCCTGCGCCTTCCAGCTTGTAACGGTAGGCGTCAAGTCTGAATTCTTACGTGGTTTTCCGTCTGTGGCATCGTCCGGAAGATCGGAAAGGAAGCGCGAAGGTATCGCTGCGTCGCTCATACCCCACTGGGTTCGGCGCATCGGGCGCAACAAATACAGCCGATCCATCGCTCTCGTTATGCCAACGTACATAAGTCTGCGCTCCTCGGCCATTTGTTCGGGATCATCGAGGCTGCGCTGGTGCGGCAGCACGCCGTCAACCAGCCCGACGATCAGCACGACCTTGTATTCAAGGCCCTTGGCTGCGTGCAGGGTGAGCAACGTCGGCGCGTCCGTCACTTCCAGGTTGTCGGTCTCGCTGACCAGGGCAATGTCGTTGAGAAAATCGCTCAATGGCGCATCGCCAAATTCGCCGGCCACATTGCGCAATTCCATGACGTTGGCCCAGCGGTCTTCGCCTTCTTCGCTGCCGTCGCGTAAAAACGCGCCGTAGCCGCTGCTCTTCAAAATGTGGTCGAGCAGCTGGCCGACGTTGAGCTCGTCCTTCATGCGCAGCCAGGTCGACCACAACGCGCCGAAGTCTTTGATCGCCTTGGCCGAACGCCCGCTCAGTTCGCCTTGTGTGATGACATCGATGCAGCTCATCCCGGCTTGCCGAGACGAGAGTTCGAGCTGGGCCAGGCTCTTCTCGCCGATGCCGCGCGTGGGCGTGTTGATGACCCGGTTGAGGCTGACCGTGTCGTTGGGGTTGTTGACGATGCGCAAATAGGCCAGCGCGTCCTTGACTTCGCGGCGCGCGTAGAAGCGCGTGGCGCCGACCAACTTGTAAGGCATGCTAGCGCGGATGAACGCCTCTTCCACCGCGCGGCTTTGCGCGTTGGTGCGATACATCACTGCGATTTCGCCTGCCGCCGCGGCGCCCTGGCGCACGATTTCATCGATCGTTTCGACGACATACTGGCCTTCCTCGTCCTCATTGAAAAGTTCGCGGATGGCGATTTTGGGTCCTGTGCCTCGCTTTGTGAAGAGTTCGATGTGCTGGCGGTTGGGATTGCGCTTGATCACGGCCATGGCCGCATCCAAAATCGTCTGCGTGCTGCGATAGTTTTGTTCGAGCGCGATCACATTGAGGTCGGGGTAATCTTCGCGCAGCCGAAGCACGTTGCGATAGTCGGCGCCGCGCCAGGAGTAGACGCTTTGGTCCGGGTCGCCCACGCCGTAGAGATTGCGATGTTTGCCCGCAAGCAGATGCGCCAGCCGGTATTGCGCGATGTTGGTGTCTTGAAATTCGTCGATCAGCACATGCGCGTAGCGGTCTTGCAGGCGTTCGCGCGTGGCGGCGCTGCGCTGCAGCAACAGCACGGTTTCCATCAGCAAGTCGTCGAAGTCGAGCGCGTTGTTGGCGCGCAGCACGCGGTTGTAGCGTTCGTAGACCTTGCCCGCGATCTCGTTGAAATAGTTGTCGGGCCGGTATAGCTCGGGCGTGATCAGCTCGTTTTTGGCTGTGCCGATGGCGCTGTGAATCGAGGCGGGTTTGAATTTCTTTTCGTCGAGATTGAGCTCGGCCAGCGCCGCTTTGACCACGTTGATCTGGTCGTCGGCGTCGTAGATGGTGAAGTTTCTGTCTAGCTCGGGCAGCTCGCCGGTGGCGGCGGCGCGGCGCAGCAGGCGTGCGCAAATGGAATGAAAGGTGCCCAGCATCAGGTCGTTGGTTTTTTCAACGCCCGCCAGCTTGTTCAGGCGCTCACGCATCTCTTTGGCGGCCTTGTTGGTGAATGTCACCGCCATGATGCGAAAGGGGAAGATGTCGCGCGCCGCGATGAGGTAAGCCACGCGCGAAGTGAGCACGCGCGTTTTGCCGCTGCCGGGTCCGGCGATGACGAGGGTGGGGCCGTCTTTGGCTTCGACCGCCTTGCGTTGTTGCGCGTTTAATCCGTCCAACAAGGCGTTTGAGACTGCGTTCATGAAGCGACAATTTTACGTCCGACTGAGGCGCGAATTGGCGGGGGTGTGGGGCTGAAAACTGGCCAGGCGAAAACTCTAACAGTTTTCATCTCTTTAAGAGCATAGGTCTCAAGTTAAGGTAGGCGGACGCTTGTCAAGGGGATCGTCAAAACTCGACTTATGTTCATTCTGACAAGAACTTTTGATCCACCGCACGAAGTAACCTGTAATTTGATGT
>JANMNW010000205.1:0-3102 GCA_031368515.1 Chloroflexota bacterium | reverse complement strand
CAAGTTCGCCAGGAAAAGCTGCGCTGTGGCATTTTGATCGTGTCGGCCTATAACGACGACCCATACGTCATGAGCGCGTTACAAGCTGGCGCGAACGGATATGTGCTTAAACCGCCGCGCCGTCCGAATTGGTGCGTGCGGTGTGCGATGTGCATGCTGGCCGACTCGTGCTTGATGACAGCTTGACTCAGACCGTGGCGCGACACGCGGCCGACAATATCATGTCCAGAGGTATCACGCCTGCAGCCGAAGTGACGCTCCGTGAGATCGAGGTGCTTCGGCTGATCTCGCGCGGCCACACGAACAAGGCCATTGCCGCACAACTTGCCATCAGCGATCGCACCGTCCAGGGACACATCGCCAACATTTTCGACAAGCTGGCGGCACACAGCCGCACCGAGGCTGTGATGGTGGGCATTCGGCTGGGACTGATTCCACAGGAATGACATGCGCCGCCTGCTGAATGGTTTCTACGCGCAGTTGCTTCTCGTCACGGTTCTCCCGTTGACGCTGATCCTGTCCGCAGTGGCATTTGGCGCGCTCGCAATGCATCAGGAATCCATGCGCAGCCTGGTTGCGGAGCGCGACATGCGTGCTGTGATGACTACTGCGAAGATGCTAAGCGACCTGCTGACTCGTTGCGCCGAAGAGGCTTCGGCAGGCGCTAGCGCGACGCCAGCGATATCATCGGCAGTCGCGCAAGCCTGCGTGACTCCGTCTGTGCTCAATGCACTCATAAACCCAATGCCGGAACATCGCCGAGCAGACGCCTACGTGTTTGACCGGGCGGGCAACGTTGTAGCGCATACCGATCCGCAACGCGTGGGCATGAAGGTCGACGCACATGCGGGCGTAACGGAAGCGTTGCGCGGAAGCCATGGCACCCAGTATCAAGATGATCCGATCACGCACGTGGAGCATGTAGTCTCCTTTGCCGCATTGCAGCTTCCGGAAGGTAATGAACCATTGGGCCTCATAATTGAGGAGCCTTGGGAAGACGTGATTGATCCGATGATGCGCATATCGCTGGCCGCGCCATTGGTGCTGTTTCCGGTGACGCTGCTGGCGGCCATGGCGATCACGCTCGGGCTGCGCCGTATTGTGCGCCCGTTGCAACGGCTTGGAGCCCGAGCGCAATCCGTTGAATCGGGTGACTTCGATGCGTTGACGCTTGCGCCCGCCCGCGAAGCCATTCAGGAAATTCACGATCTCAGCGAAATGCTGGAGAAGATGGCTCGGCGAATTCAGGCTGATCAACAGACCCTTCGCATACACGCTCAGGCTGTGCTTCGCGCCCAGGAAACTGAGCGCACCCGGCTGGCGCACGAGCTGCATGACGGCACGATTCAGAATTTGGTGGCACTCACGCAACGCATTCAATTGCTCAAGGCGGAACTTCCCGTGGCTTCAACGCCACCGGGCCGCCTGAACGGTCTGCTCGCACAAGTACAAAACATGATCGAGGATGTTCGACGGATCAGCCGTGGTTTGCGGCCGATCTATCTTGAGGAGCTGGGTTTGATGAGCGCGCTGGAGCGGCTGGCTTGTGAGGCGGACGAATTGAGCGCGCAGCGAACGCCGCCGTTGCGAGTTGCGTTTGAATGTTCAGGTGATATTCCTCGGCTCGGCGCTGATGTTGAACTTGCGCTATTTCGCATTGCACAAGAGGCCCTTAACAATGCGTTGCGGCATGCGGATGCGCGGCATGTGAACATCGACTTGAGCGCCTTGCCTGGAGCGTTATCGCTCACCGTGACGGATGATGGACACGGGTTTGACGTGTCGCGCATGCACAACCCTGACGGCTTGGGCCTTTTCGGGATGCGCGAGCGCGCAAGCAGCGTCGGCGCGCAGCTGGAGATTGCCAGCACGCCTGGCCGTGGCGCGTGCATCAACGTCAAAGTTCCGTTCTAGAGCAACCTTGGCAGCAGGCAAAGTTGCTGGTTGTAAACGCAGCGTTTTCCAACTATGGTCATACAGGACATCACTGTCCAAGAGGCGGCATATGACTATGACAGAATCGGTATTGCGGGTTAATGGCATGTTGACGGCCGGCTGTGCCCGTAATGTCGAAAAAGCGCTGCAAACTCAAGCCGGCGTTCACCATGCCAGCGCCAACGCCATCAATGAGACTGTGACCGTGCATTATGACGGCGCGCAAATTTCGCTGGCGCAGCTCCAAAATGCGACGAAGGACTGCGGATATCTGTGCCGGGGTAGCGCCGCTCCCGATCACATGGCACAGCAAGCGCACATAGGCCATCCGGGGATGTCCGCACCTATCTCCGCACCCACCACTGCCGCTCATTCTGAAGACGCTCCGATGCCCGATCACAGCTCGCTCGCCGGATACGCCATGCCTCAGGCTGGGAGCATGGAAGACCACAGCGCGCATGCAGGACACGCGATGTCTCCAGCTGGGAGCATGGAAGACCACAGCGCGCACGGCGGCCGTCCGGGAATGACGACGGCGGACATGGAGCGCGACATGCGCAATCGCTTCCTATTTTCGTTGGCGCTCACGATTCCGGTATTTCTCGTGTCGCATCTGGCGAGCCAGATTCTTGGCATCATGATCGCGTTGCCATTTGGAATCAGCGACAAGCTGTTCGGCTTTTTGTTGACGACGCCGATCGTGGTGTACGGCGCGTGGCCGTTTTACATCGGCGCGCGCAACGGGCTGCGCCAGGGCTTGCTGAACATGAGCGTGCTGGTTGCGCTCAGCGTGCTTACCGGTTATCTGTTCTCAGTGGCGGCAACTTTTGTGTTTGAAGGCGCGGTGTTTTACGAAGCCGCTGCCATGCTGACAACGTTTGTGCTCTTTGGCCACTGGATGGAAATGCGGTCGCGCCGCAGCACCAATCAAGCCATCGAAACTCTGCTCAAATTGGCGCCGGTTGCCGCCACAGTGATACGCGCCGGCGTCGAGGTGGAGGTGCCGACCGAGCAGGTGGTTGTCGATGACATTGTCGTGGTAAAGCCCGGCGCGAAGATTGCCGTTGACGGCGTCGTCGTTGAAGGCGCATCGAGCGTGGATGAGGGCATGATCACGGGCGAGAGCATGCCGGTCGACAAGAAAAGTGGTGATCGAGTTATTGGCGC
>JANMNW010000192.1:0-5456 GCA_031368515.1 Chloroflexota bacterium | reverse complement strand
CACCGCTCACCGCTCACCGCTCACCGCTCACCGCTCACCGCTCACCGCTCACCGCTCACCGCTCACCGCTCACCGCTCACCGCTCACCGCTCACTGATATCCCCGCGGCTCGCGTTTGCGGCGCGCCATGTAGTCGCGCAGCGCTTCATCGATGCCTGGATCAAGCGAAGGCTGCTGATAGCTTGCCAGAATCTCTTTCCACTTTGCATGCGCGCGCGTGGCTGAATCTGGCGATCCGGCATCGACCCAGCCGCCATGCTGTTGCCGCGACGCGACGAGCGGGTTGTAAAACGCGGTGCTGAATCGCGCAAGCGTGTGCGGCGTGTCGAAATGATGGCCCCCCGGACCGACCGCGTCGATCGAATCCAGCGCGAGCGTCTCGTCGTCGACGGCGTAGCCGCGCAACAGCGCTTCGAGCATGGCCAGCGCTTCCACATCGAGGATGAACTTTTCGTAGGATGTGGTCAACCCGCCCTCGACCCAGCCGGCGCCTTGATACACGAAGTTGGTGTGTGCCAGCACGGCCGGCCACAGCGACATCATGGTTTCGGTCATTGCCTGGCCGTCCGGCGCATTGGACGACGAGAGCGAACCGTTGCTTCGGTACGGCAGTTGGTACCGCCGCGCCAGCTGTCCGGCCGCCAGCGTCGCCCACGCGCCTTCCGGCGTTCCAAAACTCGGGCTGCCGCTGCGCATGTGGGCATCGACGGTGAAATTGCCATAGATCACTGGCGAACCGGGCTGCGCCAGTTGGGTCAGCATGACGCCGGCCAGCGCTTCGGCGTTTTGTTGAGCGATTGCGCCGGCCAGAGTGATCGGCCCCATGGCGCCGGCCGCCACGAAAGGCGTAATGACGTTGACCTGGCCCGCGCGCGCATAGCGAATCAAGCCGCCCAGCATCCAGTCGTCGTAGCGCAAGGGCGAGTTGACGTTGATGATGGTGATCAGGGCGGGCTTTGAGCTCAGCGCTTCGCGCCCGCCAAAGACCAGCGCCATCATGTCGATGGCGTCGTCGGGCGCTGCCCGGCCGCGCGCCGGGCCCATGATCGTCTTGTCTGTCAAGCTCAGCATCGTGTACAGCGAATCGAGATGGCGTGTTTCGGCGGGCAGATCGGTGGCTTCGACCGGCGTATCCGAGCCGTGATGCAGCACGTTGAACGAATGGATGAGTTTGACGAGTTCCTGCAGGTCGGCCAGCGTGCCCGGGCGCCGTCCGCGTTCATAGTTGGTGCTGTAGGCCTGGCCGCCCACCGGCGAGAACACGATGTGATTGCCGCCGATGATGATGTTCTTTTCCGGGTTGCGCGCATGAAGGGTGAATTGTGCGGGCGCGCTGGCGATGCTCGCGCTGAGCAGGTCGCGGTCGATGCGCACGCGACGGGTGGCGCGCTCGACGCGCGCGCCGGCGCGAATGAACAAGTCGAGCGCTTCGTCATCGAGTATCTCGATCCCGGTGTTTTCCAGGATGCGCATCGACGCGTCGTGAACGCGCTCCAACTGCTCAGGCGTTAGCGCGTCGAGCGCGAGCCAAGGTGAGCGGAGTTGGCGGAAGGGCATGCTGAGCGCGTCGGACTCAATATCGCGTCGGCGACGTCGGGACATGCCGAATCTTACCTGTCAGGTTAGCTGCCGCGCAGCTTAGAATCTCCTTACCTGTCAGGGTATAAAGTTGGCGTATAATCTGGCCTCCGATTTGGGCCTGTAGCGCAGTTGGGAGCGCGTCTCAATGGCATTGAGAAGGTCAAGGGTTCGATTCCCTTCAGGTCCATCCAAATTACAGACATCCGCTTGCGGGGTGTCAAAAGGCAATGACCGGAAGTAGTAGGTCATCCTCGCAGCGAGCCGGGAAAGCGAGGTGTGAGCCCGGCGAGGCGCCCACGAGGAGCGCGACAGACCGAACTCATCCGCGAGTCGTATTCGGGTGCGCCCGTTAACGCGCAGTTGAGGCGGCACGCCCCCGGCGTGCGGCAAATCAGGGTGGTACCACGGGCCCACTCGTCCCTGAACTGGACGAGTGGGCTTTTTCTTTGCCAGGCGCCTGGCGGGTGAATGAACATGGCAGAACGATATAGTCCGCAGGATATCGAGACGAAATGGCAGCGACGCTGGGAAGCCGACGCGCTCTACAAGAGCGCATCGACCGGTGACAAGCCAAAGTATTACATACTCGACTTTTACCCGTATCCGTCCGGCGAGGGCATGAGCGTGGGACACGCCCGAAACTATGTGCCGACGGATGTGATCGCGCGCTACTATCGCATGCGCGGCTTCAACGTGATGCACCCGATCGGCTTCGACGCCTTCGGCCTGCCCACCGAAAACGCCGCCATCAAGCTGAAAAAGAACCCGCACGAGCTGAACGAGCGCTACTCGGCCAACTACATCCGTCAATACAAATTGATGGGGTTGAGCTACGACTGGTCGCGGGTGATCAACAGCGCGCATGACAACTACTACCGCTGGACGCAGTGGATCTTTTTGAAAATCTTCCACTCCTGGTATGACGCGCGCCTGAACAAGGCGGCGCCGATCGCTGATCTGGAGGCCGAGCTGTCCACGCAGGGCTCGGGTGCCATTTTAGATTACATTGATCGAAACGCCGAACATGTGGGCACGGTCACAGCCGGAACACAACCGGTGACTGCCGCGCACTGGAACGCCATGAGCCGCCGCGAGAAGAACGAGTATCTGATGAACTTCCGCCTGGCCTTTCGCTCCAATTCGTTGGTGTGGTGGGACCCGGTCGACAAAGTTGTCGTGGCCGATGAAGAAGTAGAAAATGGCCGGGCCTGGCGCAGCGGCGCTCTGGTCGAGCGCAAGACCCTGCGGCAGTGGTACTTCCGCATCACCGCCTATGCCGAACGCCTGATCAACGATCTGGACAGCGTCGACTGGCCCGAGCGCATCGTCAAGATGCAGCGCAACTGGATCGGCAAGTCGGAAGGCGCCGAAGTCGAATTTAAGGTCGCGAACGCTGAATCCCGAGCGCGTTCGTCCGACTCCGGACTTGGGATGCAGGACTCAATTCGGGTCTTCACCACCCGGCCGGACACGCTGTGGGGCGCCACGTTCATGGTGTTGTCGCCGGAACATGGGCTGGTGGATGCGTTGACCACGCCGGAGCAGCGCGCGGCCGTCGACGCCTACCGCGCCATGGCCAAAGGCGAAACCGACGAAGTGCGCACGGCTGAGAACAAAGAGAAGACTGGCGTGTTCACCGGCGGCTACGCGATTAACCCAGTCAATGGCGAACGCATTCCAGTCTGGATCGCCGACTATGTGTTGACGAGCTACGGCACCGGCGCGATCATGGCCGTGCCCGCGCATGATCAACGCGACTTTGACTTTGCGCGCAAGTTTGGCCTGCCCATCGTCGAAGTGGTGAGAGGCCCGGGCGAAAGCAAGCCGACATCCGAGTGGAGCGCCGCCTATGAAGAAAAGAGCGGCGTGATGGTCAACAGCGGGCCGTTGAACGGCATGAGCACCGGCGACGACGGCAAAGCCTGCATCCGCGCGGCCACCGAGCATGTGGCCAAACTGGGTGTGGGACAGCGCCGCGTGAACTATCGCATTCGCGCCTGGCTGATCAGCCGCCAGCGCTACTGGGGCACGCCCATCCCGATTATTCACACCGACGACGGCGAAGTGTCCATGGACGAGTCTGAGTTGCCGCTGCGCCTGCCCGATGTGGCGCATTACGAGCCATCGCAGACGGGCGAATCGCCGCTGGCCGGCATCCCGGAGTTTGTCAATACGCCGCGCGGCCGCCGCGAAACCGACACGATGGCCACCTGGGCGTGCAGCTCCTGGTATTACATGCGCTTTGCCGATCCCCACAACGACAGCCGCATCTTCGATCCCAAAGAATTGAACTACTGGCTGCCGGTCGACATGTATGTCGGCGGCGCCGAACACGCGGTGCTGCATCTGTTGTACTCGCGCATGTGGACAAAAGTGCTGTATGACGCCGGCGTGGTGAACTTTATCGAGCCATTCAAAGCGCTGCGCAACCAGGGCATGATTCTGAGCAATCAGAAAAAAGTGGACGAGAACGGCCGCGAGTACTACGAGAAGATGAGCAAGTCGAAGGGCAACGTGATCACGCCCGACGAAGTGGCCGCCGAGCATGGCGCCGACGCGCTGCGCGGCTACGAAATGTTCATCAGCGACTTCACGCAGACGGTGCCGTGGAACACGCAGGGCGTGCCTGGAGTGCGGCGCTGGCTGGACCGCGTCTGGCGCATCGTGCTGTCGCCGGACGAGGACAAGGGGGCGCCCAATTCCATGAGCGCCAAAGATCTGCGCCGCGTGGCGCACCTGACCATCGAACGCTATGAGCGCGATTTGGTGGCGTTCAGCTTTAACACGGTTGTCTCGGGAATGATGGAATTCACCAACACGATGTTCAAGGCGCGCGATGCCGGGCTGGCGGGAACGCCGGAATGGAATGAGGCCATCGACATCCTGGTCAAGCTGCTGGCGCCGATCGGGCCGCATGTGGCCGAAGAGCTGTGGGAGCGCATGGGCCATGCTTATTCGATTCATCAGCAGCGCTGGCCCAAGCTGGATCCGGATGCGATCAAGTCCGATTCGATCACCATCCCCGTGCAAGTCAACGGCAAACTGCGCGACCGCATCGTCGTCGCCGCCGACGCCGATGACGCCGCCATCAAAGCTGCCGCGCTGGCGTCTGAAAACGTCCAGAAGTTCATGGAAGGAAAATCCGCGCGGCAGGTGATCTATGCCAAAGGCCGCATGGTCAGCGTTGTGGTGTAACGGTCATGACCGACTCCGAAAATCCAGTCCAGGCGGCGATTACCGCCTGGCAGCAGACGAGCCTGACCGGCGCGCAACTGATGCGCGAGATGGTGTCGTACGAGCGCTGGAATGTGCCGATCAGCGACGCCGCGGCAAAGCAGGCGCTGCGCCACAACACCATGTCCCGCCTACTGATCAGCGAAGACGAGGACGGCGTGAAGCGGTTGTACATATTTTCGGGCGCCGACGCGTATCGCGCGTATCAAAACGAGACTGGAGACCGGCGTCCCCAGACGTTCCTGTCGGTTGCCGGCAGCTGGCTGTTTCAGTTGGCGATGGACGGCGTGGACTACGTCGCGATCGATCCATTCACCGATTACAACGTGGCCTATGGCCGTGAGCACCTGGAACGTTTGGCGTTGTTTGCGCGAGCGGTTGTGGTTGAGCATGCGCTGGCCGATTTGCGCGCAGGCAACTTGGCGTCGGAACAGGTCACCACTGAAATGCTCAAGCTGCTGCTGAGCTATCGAACGTATCAACTGGCGTTTGTACAGCATGCGGACGCCGCGAGCCTGGCCTATGCGCCCGATTCACAGGGGCGGCGGCTGGCCGCCGTCTTTACGCACGATGACGCCTTTCGCGCATACGCAAGCGACGCTCGAAATGGCGGCGTGCAGTCGATCACGCTCGACGGCCGC
>JANMNW010000127.1:0-2235 GCA_031368515.1 Chloroflexota bacterium | reverse complement strand
CCGATTCCACCCGTTTGCGCATGTCTGTCGAACCGCTGCGCAGCACTTCGAGCGAGCCAGCAAGCACGATGTGAAGGCTCTTGCCTTTGCCGATGTCGGCCAGAGCGGTTAACCCGCCGCGTGCGCTGCCGCGGTTGAGGCTTTCCATGTCGTCGAAGTGGTCAAACAGCACCATAATCGCACGCTGGCTGTTGTCGACCGGCTGGTAGACCTCTGGATGCTCCTTTAGCTTGGCCATGGCCGCTTCGTCGAATTCCGCTCGCAGCCGCAATATCAGTTGGTCGAGTTCGGCGCCGGTGCTGACCGTCATCAACGTGTGGGGCAAGTTGGCAAGCGAGTGCCCATCGGTGCTGCCGAAGTTGAAAAAGCGCCGCGCAGTGTCGGATGGGTCGATCAGCACCAGGCCAAGCTTGTCGGGTGGGTAAGCGTGCGCCAGCGCCAGCGCCAGCGAGCGCATCGCGGTGGTTTTGCCGGCCATCGGCGGGCCAACCACCAGCCAGTGGGGCGTCTTTTCAAAGTCAACGACCGTCAACTCACGGTCGTTGTCGTTTATGCCCAGCGCGACTTTGACCGGCAGTGTGCCGGTGTCGATCTGCGGCAGCAAGTCGCCCAGGTCGATCACCGGCGCAAGCGGTTCGACCGGCTTGGGGCCGAGCGCTTTGCGGCCGGGATCTTCCTCGATCTGCCTTTCCCAGGCCGATTTCATGCGCCCGGCAAGCTCGCGCGTGGCTTCCTGTCCGTCGGCGGTGACGGCGACGGCGGTGTGAAACTCAAGCGGATACGGCACCCCGCCGACATCGCCCAGCAGCAGGCCGCGCCCGGCCACATCCGGGATGCTTCCACCGCGCTTGCCCAGGATGCCCTGGTAGTCGGTCGGGTCGGATTGCGTAAAGGTGACGCGCTGGGACATCAGGCTGAACACTTTGTTGGGCACATCGCTGAGCAGCGTGCCGGTTAGCACAAAGTAAATGCCAAAGGAGCGCCCGTCGCGAATGATTCCGATCAGGTCGCCCAAGAACTTGTCGTAAGTTTCTTTGAATTCGGAGACGTTGTCAATGATGACAAGCACGCTCTGCAGCGGCGCATGGCTGTTTTTGGCGTTGTAGTCGTCGAAGTCGTCGTAGGCGGAAAGTTTGCGCTGGCGTTCTTCGATCAAATTGCGCACCAGCCTGAACAGCCGCTCGATGCGGTCTTCGTCGTTGCCATCGACCACGCCGCCGACATGCGGCAGGTTGCGCAGTGCCTTCAAGCCGCCGCGCCCAAAGTCCAGGCAATAGATGTGCAGATCGCTCGGCTGATAGCGCGCGGCCAACGCAAGCACGAACGACTTGATGAAGGTCGTCTTGCCGCGGCCGCTCGCGCCCATCACCAGCAGCGGGTCGTTGGTGACATCCACTGTGAGCAGCCGCTGTTCGGCTTCCCAAGTGTTGTCGACCACGCCGATCGTGGCGCGCACGGCAAGCTTGTGGCGGAAATTATGCGGTTTCCAGTTGCCGCCATCGGCCGCGGACGGGTTGTCGGTCAGCCACAAGCCGATGTCGTTGTTGATCACCACGGCTTTTTCGCCGCGTTCGCGCAGCTCGGGCATGTAGCTGGCGTCGAACGCCGATTGCAGCGGCAGCGTTGCCGGCAGCAGATCGGGCCACGGTTTGAATTGTTTTGGAATCTGCTGGCGTTGCGCCTCCAAGGCGGTTGCGCCGACCAGCCAGCCCAGTAGCGAGCGGGGCGGGTCGTCCTGCTTGCCCATCGCTTCGAGGATTTCGTGCGTAGGATAAACCGGGTCGGGCCGCGTTTCGTCATACGGCGCGCCCGACCAGGCGGCTTGCATCTCGGTTAGCGGGCCGCCGCCGGCCTGCACATAGCCGCGGCCGCCGATGCTGGGCAGCGTGGCCGCATCCGGCCGGCCCAGGAGCTCTTTGCTGTCGTCGGCCGTCTCCACGCGCAGGCACATGCGGAATTTCATGTTGGCCTTCATCTGATCGGTCACCACGCCGCTGGGTTTCTGCGTTGCCAGGATCAGGCTGACGCCGAACGAGCGGCCGAGGCGCGTGATGCTTTCAAACTTGGCTTTGTAATCCGGATTCTGCGTGATCATCTCGGCGAACTCGTCGACGATGACGAAAAGGTGCGGGAAGGTGTCGGGGAAGGGCGAATCGGCCTTGCGGGTGGGCAGGACCTTTTTGCGGTAGTCGACCAGATCGGGCACCCCCGCCTTGGCCAGGATGTCTGAGCGCC
>JANMNW010000125.1:0-13350 GCA_031368515.1 Chloroflexota bacterium | reverse complement strand
GCCGACGACGAGCGAACGGCGCTGAACCGCGGGCTAAATTCCGACGCCGGGCGGCCAGCGCCCGCGCTGTTTCGTCCCAGCCTGCCGCCGGATGTGCGCCAAGTGTTTTTGGATGGCGCGGAGCGCACCAGCGCAGCCGCGCCGCGCTACCGCGCGCATCTGCTGGTGTCGGCGGCTGTGCGAATCACCGATCGCAGCAGCGGTGTGATGCAGGACGACCGCCACACGTTCTTGGCGCGCTTGAACGCTCATGCGATGGCGCCGGATTTCACGCAGGCGCGGCTGCACGAATTTGACGCCGCCGAATTGCGCAGTGAAGCGCGCCCGGAAACGGCGTTCGACGCGCCGCCGCCGGGTATCGATGCGCGCTGGCTGAAACAAGCCGAGCGCGCCGCTGTCGAGCACATCTACCGGCATGGCGGCAAGACCGTGTTCTGCAACCGCACCCTCAAGCTGTATGGGCAGATCGGCGAGTCGATGCTCGCTTTTCGCCAGCGCTGTGAGGCGGCCGCGCGCGAGCGGCGTGATGCCGAGGCGATCAAGCTGCGCGGACAATACGAGCGCCGAATGAAGGCGCTGCAAGACCGGCTGGCGCGCGAGCACCGAGAGCTGTCGCAAGACCGCACCGAGCTGGGCGCGCGCAAGCGCGAGGAATTGCTGGCTGGAGTGGAATCAGTCTTCAACTTCGTCATCGGCAAGCGCAGCCCGTATGCGGTGGCATTTGGCGCGCAACGCCGCCGGCAGGTCAAAGTGGCGCAGCAGGATGTGCGCGAGAGCGAGCGCGCCATAGCGCAGCTGAACACCGATCTGGACGATATCGCGGCCCAGTATCGCGCGGCGTTAAGCGACATCAGCGACAAGTGGATGCGCGTAATGTCGGACGCCCAGGAGCTGTCGCTGGCGCCGAAGAAAAGTGACATCTTCGTCGATCTCGTGGCCGTCGCCTGGGTGCTGGAATAGCGCTTAGGGCGCGGTGAGCGCGTGTGGGGCGTCGTGCAGCGAATCCAGCACGTGCCATGCCAGAGCGCGTACTTCCGAGCTTGGCTGAACCAGATCGGGAACGATGATCGGGCGCATGCCAGCGGCGTGCGCAGCGCGCACGCCATTTTCAGAGTCTTCGAGCACAACGCATTGGGCGGGCGCGACCCCCAGCTTCGCCGCAACCTTCAGAAAAATGTCCGGTGCCGGTTTGGCGTGACTGACCTGATCGCCGCCGACGATGTGCTCAAAGCGCGGCAGCAGGCCGTAGGTTCCCAGCTTGAGCTGTGCCAGCGCATGCGGCGATGATGTGCCGACGGCCTTGCGCAACCCCAGCGCGTCCAGCGCGTCGAGCAGTTCAATCAAGCCCGATTTCAGCGGCACTGCACGTAGCCGCACTGCATGTTCCAGGGCGAGCTGTTTCTCCTGCTGCATGGCGGCGACCGGCGCATCTTTGCCCAGCGCATGTTGCAGAATGCTCATGGTGGCCGGGATGTTGGTGCCAAGGATGGACAAATAAACGTCGTTGCTGATCGTGTAACCGCGGCGGCGTGCAATATCCAGCCAAAGATCACGGGCTACGCGCTCGGAATCAAACATTAAGCCATCCATGTCAAAGATGACGGCGCGAATGGGATGCATGCGGCCATTCTCCCGCAACCGCGCGCTCACGGCAGCGGCCAAATGAAGGAGGCGGCGGTTCAATCTGGCAACATCAGCACTGGCGGGCACAGGTGCAGGCGATAACGATTCTGCACAATGGCGTGTCCGTTCTGGCCCAGATTGCCAACATTGGCATCCGGCTCCAGATCGATGTTGGGCCAAAGCGCATGAGTCGAACGCAAAGGAATGCGCGGCACAAAGCTTTGCGCGCCGCGCACGGTGAGCGTGTGCCAGGCCGAAGCGGCAAACCAGTTGCGCACGTCATCGGCGCTGGCGTCCACCTCTTCGACGTAAACCAGGGTGACCAAATAGCCGGCCGGGAAGACCCAGCTGCCGTTTGAACAGTATCCGCGTTGCGAGTCGAAGCGCGATGCCAAGAGCTGGCTGGTTTTTGGATGGCGCGGAATGCTGTAACGGTGGATGTCGACGGCGGTAACGACCAGGCCTGTTGTCACGCACAGCGCGATGAGCCTGTGCAGCGTCAGAAAACGGAACAAGGTGTTGCTTGCCATCACAGCGGGCCGACGCTCATGCGCGGACCAGCATCTCGCTTCCAAGCGTGTTGAAGCCGCCCAGCGCCCAGCTCGCGGTCAAGTCTCCGGCAGCGGTGACCGTGTAATCCAAAAAGGCGAGCTGTGCCGGGTCGGGATACCAGCACACGCCCAAACCGCCGGCTAAACTCAGGCCGAGGCCGCGCCAATGCATGGCCCGGCTGCGATGCCAGCTCACGTCATAGATCGCGTTGTCGCGCTCGGTCGCCAGCGCCCATTCACCATACAGTTTGCCGCCCGGCAGCCGCTGGATCAGCTGAAAGACGCCCTCCGGGCCTTTGGCGCCTTCATAGGGCGCCAAGCGTCCGGCACCGACGGCTCCCGCCAGCTCCGCGCTGGTCCAGCGCAGATTGAAGCCGCCGTGCGCTTCATCTGGCAAAAACATGCCCACCCCAAGCCCGGCATAGTGCTCACCGCAGGCCACCAGCAAGTGCTCCGACGTTTCGTCGCTGATGCGCAGCCCAACGCCAACATAGCGGCCGGCGCTGATGTCCCATTGCAGCGTGTAGGCGTCAAGCTGTTTTTCGATGGTGATGTTGCCGTCGTATGCGAAGCGTCCGTTGGGCAGAGTCGCACTGGCGACTTTCCAAACGCCCGCAAACGGCTCGGCACTCAGTGATGTCGTCATGACGCTATGTTACGGTATGCCGGCGCGCACGCCGTTACACCTTGGCAAGAAATTCGTTTACAGCCGACATATACGCATCAAACTGATCGTAGCGTATTGAATGGCCGGCGCCAGGGATCTGCACCCAGCGCGCGAGCGGCGCAAGCCGGACCACGTCGTCGGCCGTTTCCGGCTTGATGATCGCGTTGCGCTCGCTGCCGAGCAGCAACAGCACCGGGCATGCGCTGGCGCTGATGGCCGCGCGCCAGGGCGCTTCAGCCGGCGGATAGTGGTCGAACTGCGCCAGATTGACCTGCTGGCGCGCATCGCGCGAAAGGGCGGCGTCGGCGGCGCCCCATTCGGGCGATCCGGCCATGACGATTTCCAGCGCCTCGATGTCGTCGACGCTTTGCAGCTGGCACACCCAGTCGCGCCAAGTGGCGGTGCGAACTTGCATGCCATCGGCCGCCGCCTTGCGTTGCTCGGCGCTCGTATCCGGCGGGAACTCCCCCCATGCCGGGTCCTCCAGCACCAACGCCCGAAAGGCGCCTGGTCGCTGAGCGGCGGCGTTGGCAATGGTTGAGCCGCCCATCGAGTGCCCGATCGCCACAGGCTTGACCAGCCCAAGCGCGTCGACCACCGCCAGCGCATCGGCGGCGCGAATTGCATCATCAAAGACAGGGCCGCCGAGTTCCGAAGCGCCATGCCCGCGCGCGTCATAGGCGACGACGTCCCAGTTCGCTTCCAGCGCCTCGGCCGCGCGCGACCAGTAGAGCGCGTTGTCGGTGAAGCCGTGCACAAACAGCAGCGGCGCTTTGCCGTTGCCGGCGCGATAGGTTCGCAGGCGCACGCCGTTCACGTGCACATCGAGTTGCTTCCAGGTTTTCATTGTTTGAAGAAAATCACGCCGCTTGCGTGAGCGAGAGAAGATTGCCGTCAGGGTCGCGAAACCAAGCCACTCGCGTGCCATCGCCAAAGTTCATTGTGCCGCGCGCATCTTGCGGTAAGCCATCGAAACGCTCAAAGGCGATCCCGCGCGCACTGAGAGAATCAATTTCCGCGTCAATATCCAGAACGCGCCAGCCGCGCACGGTGTATGGCGCTGGCATGCAATTCTCAACTTTTGAGACAAGCAAGGTTCCATTGCCGGTGCGAAAAACCAGCGCGAAAGGTTCATCGGCCAGCAGTGTCAGGCAAAGCGATTCTCCATAGAACGCTCGCGCTTTATCCGGTTTCGCAGTTCCGACAAAGGGCATCACGCTAGCATCGGTTAGCATAATCAGACTCTAGCACAAACGTTCCAATGGCCGCTACTCCCATGGCCGCAAAATGATTTTGCCGCAGGCGCCGCTTAGCTGGAGATCGAAAGCGCGTTGCGCCTCGCGCATGGGAAACGAGTGCGTGACCAGTTGATCGAGCAACGGCGAGCGCTCGATCACGTGCAATACCTTATTGACCAGGGCGCGGTTGTAGTGCCAGCTGCCAATCAGGGTCAGTCCTTTGCGGATCATGTCAGGGCTGATGCGCAGCCCGAGCGGTTCGCTGCACTCACCGACAAATGCGACGTGGCCTTTGCGTCGCGTAGCGTCGATGCACAGGCGCTGGGCCGGCACAGTGCCGCTGCAGTCCAGCGCGCAATCGACACCTTCGCCGCGGGTGAGTTCCCGGATGCGCGCCAGCGTGCCAGGATCATTTGGATCGAGCACCCCTTCGGCGCCCATCGCCAGCGCGCGCTGCGCACGCCACGGGTGCGACTCGACGGCGATCACGCGCGCGCCGCGGAACAGCGCGTTCACCACCGCACCCAGCCCCACGGGTCCGAGCCCGGTAATCAGAACGGTGTTGCTCGCGCTGAGCGCCATGCGCTCGAACGCGCCGAACGATGGGCCGATGGCGCAACAGGCCAGCGCGCCGCGTTCCATGCTCATGGCGTCGGGAATGCGGGGCAGCAGCCAGTCGGGTTTGAGCAGATATTGCGCATAGGTCGCGCCGCCTTCAGGCGAACCCGTGAACTGTTCGATGTTGACCGTGTGTTCGCAGTGAATGTAGTCGCCGGACACACACAGATCGCACGTGCCGCATGGATACTGCGGCATCACCACCACGCGATCGCGAACTTTGACCCTGCCGGGTTGCGCAACGGCGACCACTTCGCCGGCTGCCTCGTGCCCGAGAGAGCCGGCGGCGTCGCCGTTTTTGTACGCCTTGTATTCGGTGCACATCGGCGCGGCCAGCACCTTGATGACCACCCAGTTTTCTTTTGGCTGCGGCGTGGGCGCATCGACCAGCGCGACCGTGCTTAGTCCACCTGGGGCTCCTGCCTGTAATGTAATTTTCTGCATGATCAATCCCGCAGCGCTTCGGCGACTTTGGCTTGAACGTCGATGGTTCGGCCGGTTTCTGCGGCCTCCAGTGCCGAGTGCATGATGGCGTTGGACTGCAAGTTGTCGCCGATCACCGTGGCAGGCGCCGGCCCGCCATCAAGCCAGTCCAAAAACTGCGCGCCGATGGCGGTGTGACCATGCCATTCGGCCTTCTCGGCCGGCACTTCGCGCACTTTGAGCGTGCCCGCATCGCCGCGCTCTTCGATGCGAACGACGTCGTCTTTGTCCAGCACCGCCACGCCGCCATCGCATTCGACGCGGTAATACTCGCTGTGCCAGCTGTTGGTTTTTCCAGTGGCCAGGTTGTTGCCTTCATAGGTGCCGAACGAGCCGTCGGTCATGCGCAACACAAACAGGCCGACGGCCTCGCGCTTGAACGAGTCGCTGCCGGCATAGTTGCCGCGCGTGTGCCCGGGATTCCATTCGTGCCCGGCAATGGTGGCGCAATTGGCGCCGGTCAAATTGCGAATCTGGTCGAAGTGATGGATGGAAGCCTCGATCAGGAGCGCATGCGCCATCTCGTGGCGAAAGGCCGCGCCCCAGGCCAGGTATTTTCGATAGTCGGCGGCATAGCGCGCGACCACATAGTTCACCGCGCCAAGCGACTGCACCGCTTTTTTGAGCGTGAGCATGCGCGGCATGTAACGATAGTTTTGGGGTGACCATCATTTTGACGCCCGACGCGCGCACGGCGCGGGCGATGGCCACGCTGTCGGCCCAGCTTGCGGCGATCGGTTTTTCGGAAAGAATCTGCATGCCGCGCGCGCAGGCCGATTCGACCGCTTCGCGATGAAACTGCGGCGGCGTGACAATGGCGCAGAAATCGGCATCGGCTTTCGCCACGGCTTCGGCGGTGCTGGCGAAGCGCGCCGATGCCGGCACGCCGAGTTCGTCGCCGACCGCGTTGAGGATGTCCTGATTCACATCGGCGATGGCGCTGATTCGCACGCGATCGGCCAGCGCCCCCCACACTTGCTGGCGCCAATGGCGGGCCATGCCGCCGACGCCGATCATCAGACACTTGTGTTTGGTGCTCATTTACTTTTGCCCTATCCAATCAATGGAGATGTTTGCCTCACGATCAAGCCGGCCGCTAAACTCGCCCACATGCTGTTGTCGATCATGGATGTGACTTCCATGAACCTACTTTAAGCGCAAGCGCCGAAATGCGCGAAAGGTTCTGACCGTCCGCGGCTGCTATGGCAGGCGCCGAATGCGTCCATCGGCGCTCAAAATCGCCCAGTCGCCGACCGCATCGCTCGGCGTGACTGTCACATCCGGCCACGCGTCGTCATCCACCCATGCGTAACGCCATGTGCCGGCGGGCTGGTTCTGCAATGTGTCATAGCTGAATTGAGGTTGCAGGATTGCTTCGTCGGCGTTGCTGATGATGCGCAACTCAACCGGTCCGTTGTCGCCCTCGTGCGCGCGCGTCAGCACGAATGTCACATCGTGGGTGCCAGAGCGGGTGTGATAAATCGTTTCGGGCTGACTCAACTGCACGTCAAGGCGGCGTGGCGCGCTGAGCCAGAGGACCGCGGCAATGGCCGCAAGGAACAAGCTGGCGATGCTGAACACGAGCCGTCGCTTCATAAACGGCCTCTCGCCACCCGATTAGGCCGTCACCAAGTCGACATTCAACGCGTCCAGCACGTCCTGGATCGGGTTGATCAGCGTCGCTGTGGTCGAACCGGCAAACAGCAACCCAATCACATTGCCCGCCATGTCCAGCACGGCGGAACCCGAGTCGCCGCCAGCGCTGAGCGCGCTGGCCATGATCTGGCCGGCAAACGTCGCGCTGCGATCGTCGTATTCGATGCGCGATGTCACATCGATTTGTTCGATCTGGCCCTGCGTCAAGCCGGTTGTTCGTCCGCTTTTGCGGACGGCCATGCCCAGCGCCCCCATGCCCACGCCGCGCGGCTGTCCAATGCCAAGAATATCCGTGCTGATCGCGCCATCGGGTTTGGCCAGCGCACAATCGACGCGATTGCGCCCGGACCGGTTGAACGGCTCGGCCGCCCGCGCTTTGCCGGCGAAAATCGCCAGGCTGCGGCCGCAGCCGGCTGGCTCGGCCGGTGTGTTGGGACGGTTGGGATTGGCCGGCGGTTGCGGCCTGTTTATCGGGGGTGGCGCCGCGTCGGGTTCGCCGTCATACACGATCGGCACAAACTCGACCAGCCGCGCGACCGCGTCTTTGCGCGGGTCACCGCCGTCATGTTTGCCCGGCTGCAGAATCGGGCTGCCCAGCCGGGCCTTGTTGCCGTTCGCCAGCACATGGTTGTTGCTCAGCATCAGGCGCTCGCCATTGCGTTCGACCACGCAGCCAAACGTGCCGGCGGTGATGTCGATGTGCCCGATCGAAATCCCCGGGCGAACCGGCCGTATGCGCTCGACCTGTCTGCCCGCCAGTTTGCTGGCAAGCGCGCGAAAGCGGCCGCTGGCGACCACATCGACGCGAAAGTCGCCCAAAAAACCGGGCACGCGATCGCGTTCGCCCAGCTCGCTGAGCGGCCGTTTGTGATCGACCGAGCACACCAGGCACAGCTCTTTCAGCCCTTGGCGGTCGCGATTGCGAAAGCCGATGCCAACGGCTGTCACATTGGCCATCCGCAGTATGCGATCGACATGCGCCGATTTAGTGCCCATCGCGTCGCGGATGCGCGCGGCGGCGGTGGGCAGGGAGAGGTTGACAAAGTCGTTGTGCGATGCGGGCGCCATGAAAATGGCATTGTAATGATTTGAAAGCACTTGGGTCTGCGGCTTTTGAATGAGCCGGCTGTCTGCGCTGGCGCAAACGCTCACTTTGGCAATCAGCCCTAGAATTCACGCATGGCTACCCGCAGCACCCGTTCCACCGTTCGCGCTGTGCCCTGTTTGCTGCCCGAGCCGCGCGAGATAAGCCTCGTGTCGGGCATGCTGGCGCTCCAGGGCGCCAAGTTGATTGTCGTTTCGGGGCAGCAGCCGTCCGCGCTTGTGTTCGCCGCGCAGCAGGCGCAGCGCGCGCTGCGAGACTATGCGGGTGTCGAATGGCAGATTCATGCCGGCGATGCGCCGCCGGCCGATGTGGGCCTTCGCATCGCGATTGAGCCGGCGCAACCCATCGATGAGAAGCATATGCAGGCGTATTTGCTCGACAGCGCAGGCGACGGCATCGACATCCGCGCCATCGCGCCGGCCGGCGCGATGTATGGCGTAATGACGCTAGTCCAGCTGCTGCGGCAGTACGGCAAATCGCTGCCGCGCGCGCGCATCGAAGACTATCCCGATTTTGTGCGGCGCGGCGTGATGCTCGATGTCAGCCGCGACAAAGTGCCGACGATGAGCACGCTCTACGCCTTGGTGGACATGTTCGCCGAGCTCAAGATGAACGAGTTGCAGCTCTACATGGAGCATACGTTTGCGTTTCGCAGGCATCCCAAAGTCTGGGCCAATGCTTCGCCATTCACGGGCGAGGAGATTCTGCAGCTGGATGCCTACTGCCGGCAACGACACATAGATTTGGTGCCGAATCAAAACTGCTTTGGGCACATGCGGCGCTGGCTGATGCTGAAGGAATACCGTCATCTCGCCGAAGCGCCGGATGGCTGCGACACGCGCTGGGGCCGCTTCGAGCAGCCCTTCACGCTGAACCCGGGGCACCCGGGCAGCATCGCATTGGTGCGTGACATTTTGGATGAGATGGCACCGCACTTTTCCAGCGAATACTTTAACGTGGGATGCGATGAAACCGTGGACCTGGGGCAGGGCGCCAGCAAGGCAGATGTCGAAGCGCGCGGGGCAGGGCGGGTGTATTTGGATTTCCTGCTCAAGATTCATGCCGAGACGCAACGGCTTGGCCGCCGCATGCAGTTCTGGGGCGACATCATCATGGAGCATCCGGAACTCGTGCCTGAGCTGCCCAAAGACGCCATCGCGCTTGAATGGGGGTACGAGTATGACCATCCGTTTGCCGAACATGCCGCCAAGTTTGCGGCATCGGGCATCCCGTTCTATGTGTGTCCGGGCACATCGACCTGGAACAGCCTGGGCGGCCGCACCAACAACATGATTGGCAATATTCAGAACGCGGCCGAAAATGGCCTCAAGCACGGAGCGCTTGGCTTGCTCAACACGGATTGGGGCGATGCCGGACATTTGCAGCCGTTGTCCTCGAGCTATGCGGGCTATGCCTACGGTGCGGCTATGGGATGGTGCGTGAGCGCCAATCGCGATATCGATCTGGCGCGCGCACTGAGTCTGCATGTCTTTCGCGATCCAAGCGGCGCCACCGGAAAGTTTGTCTATGACATGGGCAATGTGTATTTGCGGCTGCCGCGCACGTTTAACGGCACGGGCTATGCGCGCGCCGTTGTCACCGCCGACAAGGCGATGCCGACCGAGCTGTGCCAGCTTGAGCCGCCTGTGACTGATGCGGTGCTTAACGACATCGCGCAGCTGGCCAAGCAGGTCAAGGGGTTGGCTGTGGGCGGTGACGATGCTGCATTGGTCAAGCGCGAGCTTGCCCACACGCTCAACATGATGCGCTATGGCACGCAGCGGCTGGCGCGCATCAGCGCGCGCAAGAAACCCGGCGCCGATGAAAAAGCAACGGCGGCGAAGCTAGTCGCCGAACACGACGCCGTGTGGCTCGCGCGCAACCGGCCGGGCGGCATGCGCGATAGCACCGACAATCTGCGTTTTAAGTCTGACGGATGCTAAACCAAACGGGCGCGCTGGCCGTGCTCGATCATCACATCGGGCTGAATTGGGATGACGGCGCCACGCTGTTGCGTGTGGGCGCGCAGGCGCGTTACCGCTATGGCGCGTTTGCCACTGTGCAAACTTTGCGCGTGAACGCTTCCGCGCGCTGCAGCGACGAGCCGCTGGGGTTTGAAGCGCGCAATGGCGATGTGCACGCAACCTGGGTTTGGACCGAGCTGCTGCCGGGGTTTGTCGCGCAGCTCTCTATCGTCAATGAAGGTGATGACGAAGTGCTGCTCGAGGGCGTGGATGTGTTGCGCATTGACGCGGCATTTGGCGGACAGTTCAATGTCGGTGCGCCGCCCGGGCTATGGCGCGCGGCGCTCTCGGCCGGCGGCGCGCTGAAGTGGGAACAGTGGACGCCCGATCCAGCCGCCAGTTTTCGACGCGAAAGCGAACTCTTGATGCAACCCAGCGCGTCCAACCGCCTGGCGCCTCCCGCGCTGTTGTTTCGCGGATTAGTCGGGGAATCGGCAGCCGTGCCATTGCCACTGCGCTTTGAGCTAAGCGCTGCCAATGGCAAATTCGAGCGCTTTACCGCAACGTGCGTGTTGGACGAGCGCCCCCTTGCGCCGGGCGTCACGTTCGTCTCGCCTGAAGTGTGGATTGTGGGGGGCGACGACGCACGCGAGCTTCGCAAGTTGTAGGGCGCATTCGCCGTTTGGGAGCGTTTGCCGGTAACTTTTTGCCAAGGGTGTGCCGGCTTTGCTAAACTGGCGGCATGCTGTTCGAATTTAAGGGAAAGATCTGGCATTGGCGCGGCCCGGCGCCGCATTATTTTGTAACGGTGCCGGCCAAACAGAGCCGCGATCTGAAAGCCATCTTGTCATTGGTGACTTACGGCTGGGGCATGATTCCAGTCACCGTGAAGATAGGCGAGACGGAATGGACCACGTCCATGTTTCCAAAAGATGGCCGCTACATTGTGCCCATCAAGGCCGTCGTTCGGAAAGCTGAAGAACTACAAGAAGGCGACACGGTACACATGCGGTTGGTTGTCAGTGGCGGAAAATCGGGCATTCCGATTTAGGCGGCTGTCACTCGACTGCAACTGCGCTGTGAATCAGGGCAGAAACCGGCCTGATTGTGGCGTAACATTCGGCAACGTCGCTGTCAAGCGTTGAAAGTCGCGGCGTCAAAACACAAGGACATGAAAGTCTATGAAATCACAACCCGAATCCACGCTGGTCGAGTTTATTCGCTACAACCAGTGGGCCAATCAGCAAGTGCTGGTCGCCTGCGCAGGGCTTTCTGAAAGCCAGCTGACCAGCGTCATTCCGGGCACCTATGGATCGGTGCGTGAAACGCTGAATCACATGCTGCGCGCCGAAGCCGGCTATATCAATCGCATCACAGGAAATGGACCGCGGCCTCCATTCAAAGAAGGCGATCAGACCAGCATCGCCGAGCTTGCGGCGTTCGCCGAGCAAGTCGGCACGGCTTTTCTGGCGGTGGTTGAGTCTGTGCTACCGACGCAGAATGTGCATGAGGAGGAGAACGGCTTGACCATGGACTATCAGGCGCGCCACCTATTTATGCAGGTCGTCAATCACGGCATCAACCATCGCACGGACATTACGACGTTTCTCAATAGCCAGGGCATTTCCGTTCCTGAGATCGACAACTGGGGTTACATGTTTGCGCACCAAGACACCTTTGGCATGAAAGAGGGAAAGGTCGACAGCGAGCGGCCATAGCTCATGTTTTGGCACGGGTGACAGCATCAACATCGGCCGCGATGGGGGTGAAAAAGTAGCTCTTCCCGGCGGTCGTATCATCGTAGCTGAGCGTGCTGGCAGTTCCGCGGAGCCAGAGCCAGTTGAGCAACCCAACGTCGCCGCTGCAAGCGCCTACATGCAGAAAAAGCGCGCCGGCGAACAGAACCGGCCAAACACCTGGCGTGATCAGTGTGGCTATCAGGAGGATCGAATTGAGCACCAAAAACGGCGCAATGCCTACCCATGCGAGCGTCCTCCCCCCAACCACGAAACGGTCGGCGGCACAGTATGCGGTTAGGCTCCGCCATCGATTAACAACCCGAACATTGGACGCACCCAGGCTGCGATATGCCAGTCCGTGCATACCTTCGTGAATTGGCAAGAGCAAGACAAATCCAAGAGACATGTCTAGGCACAGATTTGCGAACGCTTCCATTCCAGACATTTCCAACCGCCGGCATGTGTCTGCAGCAAACACGCGCAGCAATGTTGGCGGCCAAATACCCAGCACCGATCCATGAACGAGCCATCATGTACGGCCTGAGCGCTGACGCCACGTCGTCATGGCTGATGCTCCAAACCGTCTCGTAACGACTGGGGTCGTGCAACGCTTCTGCAGTTGGTCGTGTCATGCTCGTGGGGTTTGCTACATATGCCATGGCGCGGACCTGTCGACAGAACTTATGACCACGATTGTTAACATGGTGTAAATCGCAACTCTGCGCTCACTCGTTTCCCCGACTTTTAATGTCGATCTCATCGGCTCACACTCAAGCATTGGCAACGGTCTGCCAAATGAAAACACCACTCCTGCATGCCATTCCGCTATGATTTGCAGTGATGGCGCAGCAACTCTCCCAATTGAAACGCAAGGCCCGTACGATCCACGAGAAACTTGTGGCGGTGTACGGCCTGCCGAAATGGACCAAGCTCGACGGCGTGAGCGAACTGGTGTCGACGATCCTGTCGCAAAACACCAACGATGGCAATCGCGATCTGGCTTATTCGCGGTTGCGAGCGCGTTTTGCCACCTGGGAAAAAGTGCGCGACGCCAAAGCCGATGAAGTGGTGGAGGCGATCAAGCCGGCGGGGCTGGCCAATCAGAAAGGGCCGCGCATTCAGGCGGCGTTGCGCCGGATCACTTCCGAACGGGGCGAGCTCAACATTGACTTTCTCGCCGCGTTGCCGGTCGAGCAAGCGCGCGAGTGGTTGCTCAGCATCAACGGCATCGGACCGAAAACCGCGGCGATCGTTCTGTTGTTTTGCTACGATATGCCCGCATTTCCCGTCGACACGCATGTGCATCGCGTCACCGGCCGGCTGGGTCTGCGCGACGAAAAACTTTCAGCGGACGACACCCACACTTTGATGGAAAACATCTGCCCGCCCGGTGCGGAAGGACCATTCCACCTAAATCTGATCCGGCACGGACGCGAAATCTGCCATGCGCGCAATCCGGAATGCGGGCGTTGCCCGCTTCAAAAGCAGTGCGCACTGTTTCAGGCTTCCGCAAAGCGTGAGATTGCCTGCGCCGATACAAACTCCTGAGCCGCTCTCTGCTCGTCCGGGTGCATTTTTCTAAAGGGGAGCGCAGCTGAGCCAGTGCGAGTCAAAACAGCCGGACATGAGCGCCATACGCAAAGGCAGGATGTGCTCAAGACCGGCACGAGACCAACGCATGCCTGCGGCGCTGACGCGATGCTTGG
>JANMNW010000122.1:0-7796 GCA_031368515.1 Chloroflexota bacterium | reverse complement strand
TTCGGCTTCTTCGTCAGCGACGGGGTGATGCGGTCAATCGTACGGTACCAGTTGGCCGGTACTTTCTGGGCGCAGTGCCGCCGGGCGATCACGTCTTTGCGCGCTTCGAGGTATCGCTTCAGCCACCCATCGCACCGCCGGGCTGAAGGCTGGCAGAAGCGACGGGCTCGTATCGCAGCAGAGTCGCGACCGGCTCGAAAAATGGCTGATGACGCTGGATGCCGAAACCGCCTTTCCGACCGACTTGAACATCAACCGACACGACATCCATCTCAATCCGCCGACGGTGTTTGGCGGCCAGGCGATCACCGTGAGCGCAAACGTCAATCTGTTTGGCACCAAGGCCGATCTGGCCGATCTGCTCAGCGATCTGGGCGTGGCCAACATCAAAGTGCGCTTCGAGTTCAGCAAGGGCGCGCCCGCCACGGTTGATGTGGATGTGCCCGCCAGCGCGTTTGCCCAGAACTTTGGCCAGGCACTTGCCGCGACGCAGTGGACGGCTCCGGCCGATGCCGGCATTGTCTTGATCAAGGTGTCCGTCGATCCCGACAACCAGATCGTGGAAGACAACGACGGCAACAACCAAGCCATCCGGCGCATCTTTGTGCGCGCCGCGCCGCAGGACCGGACGCCGCCGGTGGTCTCTCTGGTTCGCATCAGCGACGACGCGGTCTTCAATGACAACGACGCCATCAGCGTGGTGAACAACGTCAAAATCAAGATTCAGGCCACCGATCCAGCCAACGCGCCGCAGCCCACCAGCGGCGTCAAGGACTTCTGCATCGTGACGTACACGTATGACGTCGTGCGGCGCCGGTGGGTGGAAGCTCCATGCGCCTTTGCTCCGCTGCCAGCGCCAATCGCGCCCGACACGTTTATCGTGGATGCGACGTTGCAGCCCAAGCAGGGCGTGGCCTATGCGTTTGTGTGGGTGCGCGACGCCGCCGGCAACATCAGCCGCACGCCTGGCTTCGATGTGATCACATTCATCAACGGCGCTCCCAAGAATCTCAATCGAAACGATGTGATGGTGTTGCGCCTGCCGCTGGCGGCGGGTGAAAACGTGGGCCTGACGGTCACGCCCGAATTTGGCGATGTGGACGTGTCGGTGTTTGACGACTTCACGCAGGCCAACGCCACGCGCATTGCGGTGAGCGCCAACAACGGCACCACGCCCGAGACGGTGGCGCTCAGCGGCCCGGGACGCTTCCAGGTCGAGATCCGCGCCGTGGTGAACAGCCGCTTCACGATCACAGTTGGGCCGGTCAGCGCAGCCGAAGCTGCGAAGATCGGCGCCGCATCAGTCGATGCCGCATCGGCCGATCCGACGACTCCGTTGGTGGCAGGGCCGCCGGCGGTGGCGGCGATCGACGACTCTGCCAGCGGCGTGTATTTGCCGCTCACCGTGCGTTGAGCCGCGGCTGGAGCCGCCTGTAGTGCAAATCGGGCGGCTACGGTGGGGCGGGGCTAGGGGGCAAGGACCGTGTGCGAGGGGCACACGGTCCTTATCGTTGTATCGTGGCCGTATGCAAGCCTGTGCCGCCTGCCGGCGGCATGCCGAAGCGATCTTCAGGAGGCGTTCGTGAGCGCCGCGCCGGATGCCGTTGTGCTGGCCGGCCTGTTTGGCCTCGGGCGCGTGCGCGGACCGTTGGCATTCGTGGCGCGCGGGCAAAGCAATCCGCTTGGCGTTTGGCGGCTGCACGGCGAAGGCGGGCGCTGTGCGGTCAAGTGGTATGCGCGGCGACCCGATGCAAGAGCGCTACGGATAGAAATCGCTGCGTTTGAAGCGGGTGTGCCGATGGCCAGGCCGCTGGCGACGCCGGATGGCGCCTATGCCCCGCCAATTCGCATAGGCAGAAACGAGGTGTTTGCGCGAATTTGGGAATGGGTCGAGGGCGATGCGTTTGAATGGCACACGGTTGAGCCAAGCGTATCCGGGCGCGTGGGAGGCCTGATGGCGGCGGTGCATCGCGTCACGCCGCCGGCGGTTGCGCCGGAACCGCCATCGGCAGCGCCGACCAAATCAGACTGGCGCCACTGGGCCGAACGGGCACAGCAATGCGCGCTGCCGTGGGCGCGCGCTGCGTTGCGGGCGCTGCCAGCCTTGAATGCACATGCCGCGTTTGCGCGCGAGGCTCGTGCCGATATGCCGCTGGTGCTCAGCCAGCGCGACTACCACCCGCCAAATGTCATCGCGCAGCCGGATGGCAGCCTAGCGCTGATTGACTGGGATGCTGCCGGACTGGCGGACGCCAACGCCGATGTTGCGCAGTATGCGTTTGTCTGGGCCAGCGATGAAGATGGCGCGGTCGATACGGACGCCGTCCGGGCATTTGTGGCCGCATATCGCGACGCCGGCGGACGTTTGCGCCAACCCGCTGTGCGCGACTTCGCGCCCGCGTCGGCCAGCCTGCTCCAGTGGATTGCGCAAAACATCCTCCGCGATTTGGACGACGCCGTCGCCGGCGATCCGGAACTGACGTTGGCGCTGCTCGAAGGCGTGCGCGCGCCAGACCGAACTGAGCTTGCGCGTCGTGTGACGCTGTTGCGCGCGGCGTAGAGGTCAGGCTTTAAAACGCTCGACTGGCGCGGGCGCCAGGTTTACGGCATCGACGATAAAGCGCGTGCGGCCGAGGTTGAGCACATCGCCGGCTCGCAGCTCATGCGGCTGCCCGCTTGCCAGCCTCCGGCCGTTGATCCACGTCCCGTTTCGCGATTCCAGATCGGACACGAACAGCGCGCCGTCTCTCATTTCCAGGCGGGCGTGAACGCGTGACACGCCGCTGTACTCATTGAGCGCGAGCACTGTCCCGGCGTTTGGGCTGCGCCCCAGCAGGGTTGAGCCGGAGCCGGTCACGCTCAAGTGAAAATCGTCATTGTCCACCTCTGGCCTGATGCGCACGTCGAATTCGGGTGAAGGGTTAAGCACGACGCTTGCCGGACTCGGCGACGCCGCCGGGTGTGTCGTGGGAGGCGCGCGCCTGGCCACTATCCAAATCAGCGAGACAAGGCCGACAAACAGGCTGAAGCCGAACAGGCATACAGCGGCGCCTGTGGCGATTGTGCGCAGCGTGCCTAGGTCCATTTTTCCATCCCGGTTGGCGTTCGCTGAAAACCCAGCTCCCGCAAGTGCGCGGCGCCGTCGCTTTCGCCGACTGCGCTGTTATTCCAATGCGTGACGGCCATGCGCTGAGCGGCGCCTGGCCTGCCGATGTATGCGGCCAGCGCGCGCGCCACGGCATCGCCCGGCGCATCGCCCGAAGTGGTGATGCGCGCCCCGCCGTCTTCAAACAAAACCAGCAGCTCACCGTTGCGCAGCGCCACGTGCGTGCTCGGCAAGCGCGCGAAGCGCCCGCCGCCATACAGATTGGCCGGGTCCTGTGCATTAAGCAATACGACCGCGTCGTCGACGGCGTGCGCAGCGCGCAGCTGCTCGACCGCTTCGGGCAGCGCGAATTGCAGACCGGACAACCCTTCGACAAAGTAACCGCGCCGCACTTCACCGCGCAGCTCAAGCCGCTCGAGCACGCGATACACCATTGCCCAATCGGCATTGATCTCTTCGTGCGCCAGACACTCGCGCGCAAGCACGCCGTAACGCTGAAGCAGCACCCGCGCGATCGCCTCGGCGCGTGCTTCGTCGCCCAACGCGGCGCCTAGAATTCCGGTTCGGTGCACGGCCGACCAGCGGCTGTGCATCGAGCGCGGATTTGATACGGCGGCGGGCTGTTCGGCAGACAGCCTTTCGCGCACGCGCCGTTTGGCGTCGCGATATCGGCTGCGCGAAAGCGGGCGATCGGCGCCTGGGCCCAGGCGCTGGGCCAGCTCTGTTTCGAGGCTGCTGCGCGCAGGCTTTTCCGCGCGCGCCAGCGGAGCAGGAGCGCCCTCAAGCAGCTGTTGCAAGGATGTGAAGTCGTCGTTGGTGGCAAATCCGGCGCGCGCAAGCGATTCAAGTGCAGCGGCAGTTTGGGTGCTGCTCAAACGTGTGCCAGCCTCGACCTCGGCTGCAAAAGACGCGCCTTCACCGCGCAAGAAGCCCAACACCGCCTGTTCGGCTGGCGTTAGCGCCGCCCCATCTGCTTCGCCGGCTGCCGGCACAAACAAGGCGCCTTCGCCGCGCGGGAAGAGGCGCACGCGCAGCCTCCGCGCGTCGCCTCCGGCGCAGCTCCACACCAGGCCTTCAGCCGCGCGCAGCGCCGCCCAGCTGCCGCTTTCGCGAGCGGTGCGCAAACGCGCGGGCAGCACGTCGTAGATCCACACCTGAGCCGGCAAGCACAGCCCGCTCAACTGGCGCAAGCGCTGCTCATCCGCGTCGGCGTGCTGCGATTGCGCAGCCGGATGCGCGCCCTGCCAGCGCGCCAGAAAATCGGCGTACCGGGCAAACGGCGCGGCCTGCACTTCGCGCCGCAAAATTGTCAGGGTCTGGCGGTGCATGCGCGCGTAGGCCTCCGCGTCGATCACTTGATCCGGGCGCGGCACGCCGCCGAGCACTTCGCGAGCGGCGATCAGAGCGGCGAGCTGTGCATCAAGCCAGGCCGGGTCAAATCCATAGCGCGCCTGAAGTTCCTCTCGTGTAACCGGTCCGGCATGGCGCAGGTGACGCCGAAGAATGCGCACCGCCGCGTCTGGCGCCTGCGCGAAACCCGGCGCGTAGTCGCGGTGATGTTCGGCCGTGATCCAGCGCCGCGCTCCGGCGATGTCGATGGCGAATATGCGCCCCTGCGCGGCCAGTGTCTGCAACCAGCCGTCGGCCTCGCTCGCGCACCGATCGGCGATCTCCGGCGCGCTCAAGTCGCCCAGCTCTTGCAGCAGCAGCGCCAATTCTTCGGCCGAGCGCGCGCGCGTGCCGGTGGCACGATGCTGTGCCCGCTGCGACACCTCGTCCACCGCCTCCGGCCGCAAGAGCTCGCCAAGCTCGGTGCCGTTGAGCACATCGGCCAGCGCCTGGCGCGGCAGGCTGAGCGCCTGCAATTGCCGTTCGGCTTTTGGCGCATCCCACTCGTACAAAAACTGCCCGACAAAGTCGAAGAGCAATCCGGCGGCGATGGGCGAGGGCGCCGCGGTGTGGATCGGCGTCACTGCGATGCGACCATTGGCGATGTCGTTCAGCACTTGCTCCAGATGCGGCATGTCGAACACATCGCGCAGGCAGTCGCGATAGGTCTCGGTGACGATTGGAAAGTCCGCGCTCTTCAACGTCAGCGCCAGAAGGTCTTTTGCGCGCAACCGCTGCAGCCAAAACGGCGTGCGTTTGCCGCCTCGCCGGCGCGGCAACAGCAGTGCGCGTCCGGCGTTCATTCGAAACTGGGCGCCGAAGACGGGCGAGCCGGGCAACTCGCGCAGGATGCGTTCGCGCGCGTCGGCGGCCGTCAGCGAGCGAAGCAGCTGCGCCGCATCCAGCCCTGTTTCAGGCAGCCGGAAGATGATGCCGTCGTCGTGCGCTTGCATCTCAGGCGTCACACCGGTTTGCTCGGCCAGCGCGCTGGACAACGCCAGCGCCCATGCGGCGTTGACGCGCCCGCCAAACGGAGACTGGATCACCAGATACGGATCGCCCACCTCGTTGACAAACTGCTCGGCCACAATCTGGCGGTCGGAGGACATCACGCCGACGGCGTCGCGCTGGCGCTTGAAGTGATCGATCAGATTGGCGACCGAGTTGTCGTCAAGGTGAAAATCGTTTTTGAGCCAGGCGCCAAGCTCAGCCTGCGGAACGTTGGCATCGAGCTTTTCCATCACCTCGCGACGAAACGCGCCGATGCGCGCGCCGAGTTCGAAGGGCCGGTGCGGGTAGTCGCCGTTCCAAAATGGCATGCGCGGCGTCGCGCCGGCGGCATCGCCCACAATGACGCGATCGGCGGTGATTTCGGTCACGCGCCAGACTTTGCTGCCGAGCAAAAACGCGTCGCCCACGCGCGTCTCGTAGACGAATTCTTCTTCCAGATCGCCAATCTTGGTTTTGCCGTCGCTCAGGTAGGCGCCGAACTGCCCGCTGTCCGGAATGGTTCCGGCATTGCCGATGGCCAGCATGCGCGAGCCCGGCAGGGCGCTCAGACGCTGGTTGACGCGATCGTATGCGATCTTGGCGCGCAGTGATGCGGCCGCGCGCACGCCTTCAGCCTCAAAGAAATACTTGCCGGAGAGCATGTCCAGCACGCTTTCGAAACTGGCGCGCACGAGTGACTGATAGGGCGCGGCGCCGCGCAGCACATCGAACAGCGTGTCGGTCTGCCAGTCTTCGTTGGCCACCATGGCCACGATGTGCTGTGCCAGCACGTCCAAAGCGTTTTGCGGCATGGCCGTGCGTTCGACATCGCCATCCAGCATGCCACGCACAATCGCCGCCGCCTCAACCAGATCCTCGCGAAACGTGGCGTAGATGCGGCCGCGGCTGGTTTCTCCGACACGGTGGCCCGAACGCCCCACGCGTTGCAGGCCCTGCGCCACGCTTTTGGGTGATTGCAGTTGCACGACCAGATCGACTGAGCCGATGTCGATGCCCAGTTCGAGCGAGCTGGTGCCCACCAGCGCCGGAAGCCGCCCGGCCTTCAGGTCTTCCTCCATTTCACGGCGCGCTTCTTTGGACATGCTGCCATGATGCGCGCGGATCGGCCCTTCTGCGCCGATGGCGAACATGCCGCGATCGCGCGCAATGCCTTCAGGCGCCAGCACCGCCAGGCTGTCGGGCTCGATGCGTTCGTCGCGCACCGCTTCAAGCTGCGCGTTGAGGCGGTCGGCCGTGCGCTCGGCCAGGCGTCGATTGTTGGCGAAGATCAGCGTGCTGCGGTGGCGGTACATGTCGGCCAGCACGCGCGGGATCACCGAAGGCCAGATCGAGCTGGCCGGCAGCTCGCGGAAATCTTCGACCACAGTGATGACATCAAGCTCAATGGCTTTGCGATAGTGAGCATCGATGACGGTGACCGGCCGGGCGGCGAAGCCTGCTGCCGCGTCGTTGCCGCCCAGGAAATGCGCGGCGACTTCGGGCGGACGCACGGTGGCCGAAAGCCCGATGCGTAGCGCCGGCTGCTGCGTCAACTGGCCCAGCCGTTCCAAGCTGAGCGCCAGATGCGCGCCGCGCTTGTTGCCGCATAGTGTGTGGATCTCATCCACGATCACCGTGCGCACGCCGCGAAAGAGCCGGCGCGCGCGCGGGCTGGTCAGCATCAAATACAACGACTCGGGCGTGGTGATCAAAATGTCGGGCGGGGACTTGAGCATTTGCGTGCGCGCGGCTGCCGGCGTGTCGCCGGTGCGCACAGCCACGCGCAGCTCTGGCAGCGTTTGGCCGAGCGCCCGTGCCTGGGCGCGGATGCCGTCAAGGGGCGCGCGCAGGTTGCGCTCTATGTCGTTGTTGAGCGCCTTGAGCGGCGAGATGTACAGCAGCCGTATGCCGCCTTCGCCGCCTGACGTGTCGCGGTAGAGCGCATCGATGGCTGAGAGAAAGGCCGTCAGCGTTTTGCCCGACCCGGTTGGCGCCAGGATCAACGTATGTTCGCCGCGCTGGATGGCGGGCCAGCCCTGGGCTTGAGGCGGCGTCGGCTCACCGAGCGTGGCGGTAAACCATGCGCGAGTGGCGGGCGCGAAGGCGTCAAGCGGCGATGTCATGACAGATTTCAGGATTGTAGTGGGTGCGCTCTGCCGAAGGGACTTGAGGGGTGCACCTCAGGATTTTGTAGAGATGGCGTTGTCCCAGCGCCAGCCGGCGACGGGCTTGTAGACGAAAGAGTCGGGCAATAGCTTGGCTGGGGGATCAATGGGGGTAGAAGGGCGTTGTCGGCTGGCCTTGGCAATGG
>JANMNW010000103.1:0-8587 GCA_031368515.1 Chloroflexota bacterium | reverse complement strand
TGTGGAAGCAACGACGAGATCACGCGGGCGGCGATTGCTCGCCGCCTGCGTGATTTTTCTGCAGCTTCGTCTCGGCTGAAAGGCGGGCGCACAGGGCGCATCCGCCGCAGATGGCGTCGGTTACAGTGCTATGCTAGAACTCATCCTGAAAATGTGGGTCCCACCATTTTCGCCAACATTTCAGGTGTGCAAGCAAGGTGGAGTCCACATTTTAGGATGAGTTCTAATGCGTGTCTCGAATTTGCTGACCTATCCCATCAAGTCGTGCGCGGGTACATCGCTTCAGCAGGTGTGCGTGTCGCAATTTGGCTTGGCGGGCGATCGCGAGCTCATGCTCATCGACACGGACAATCGCTTTCTCACACAGCGCGAATTGCCGCGCATGGCGCTGATCGCCGCCCCTCGCGTTGACAATACACTTACGCTAACCGCACCCGACAGTCCGACTCTGGAAGTGCCTATGCGAAGTGGAAAAGCGGACCGGCGTGCGCGGATCTGGCGCGATGATGTCGATGTCATCGATCAGGGCGATGCGGCGGCGGCCTGGTTCAGCCGCTTTCTGGACCAGCCCGTGCGCCTGGTCGGGACAGCCTCGTCATTCTCCCGGCCGCTCAATCCCAGCTACGCGCCGCGTCCCACAGACCAAACCGCCTTCGCCGATGGCTACCCGCTGCTGCTGATCGCACAGGCTTCGCTGGATGCGCTCAACCAACGTCTGGCCCAGCGCGGCCTGCCGGCGCTGCCCATGAATCGCTTTCGCCCCAACATCGTGATCGACGGCGCCGACGCATTCGCCGAAGATGAATTTGGCCGGATTCGCATCGGTGAGGTGGTGTTTGACTGCGTTAAGCCCTGCGCGCGTTGCTCCATACCCGGCGTGGATCAGGCCACCGGTATTTCAGACGGCAAAGAACCGCTTGCCACGCTGGCGACCTTTCGCACGCATGCGCTGGGCGTGGTCTTTGGCCAGAACCTTGTGCATGCTAATCACGGCATGCTGCGCGTCGGCGATCGCGTCGAGCGGCTGTAACACCGGCCGGCTGCGGCTTAAGGCGCGGGTGACAGGCTAATCGTATAGGGCGTCAGATTTGTGCCCCCGCGCGTGTATACCACCAGCAGGTATTGCCGGCCGCTGCTCAGCACAACAAAGGTTGCATCCGTCCGCTGATCTTTCACCAGAGGAACATTGCTTAACAAGCGCTCGGTCATGCCGCCGCCTGTGGCGCACGCATTGGACTCGACGACATACAGCAGCAGCGTCCCGGTCAGGTCGCCGCCATACGTGTAGTTCGCCATGCGCACGGTATACGTCGAAACCGTAGCGGCAAAAAGATACATGTTAAACGTGTTGGCTGGCGGCTGTGTCACCGATGCGGGCGGGATGAGCACTTGCGCGGTGCAACGCGTATGGTTGTCGTGCACCCGATAGAGAATTGGCATGAACGCGCGCACAAAAAAACTTGGCGCTATGACCATTGTGGGCGTTGCCGTTGGCCTCGGCGTTTGCGTTGGCGTCGCGGTTGCGGTCAATGTTGGCGTTGGTGTAGCGGGCACATTGCCCAGTATCGCGTCGCCAAACGCATCGGTGCGGAAATAAGCCAGGTCCTGGGTTCCGTTCCACATGATTTGTGCATCGCGCACGCCGCCATCGTCATCGTCACCCACATGAATCTCAAATCCGATGTTGCGGCCCTCGGCCGCAGAAACACCCAGCGCGGTCCAAGGGATTGATAGCTCCATGGTGTAGCGCCCGCTGCTGCTGGTCGACGAGACAACCACGCCCGCTGGCATACTCGGGGTCGACGCGCCGATCTGAATCTGGTTGGCGGTGTATGGCACAACCAACTGAAAATCCTGCGCCTGGTATGTGGCGTTGTGACTGTAATCGCCGTCGAAATAGAACTCAACACAATCGTCGTCCCAACGCTGGAGCGGGCTGTCAAGGACAAACGTATCGTCCACCACGGACACCATCACATACAGCCGGTCATTGTCGTAAATGGCGCGATAGCTGGCCGAGAGATCGCTCAGCGACAGAATTATGCCAAGCGGGTTGGCGACAAACTGGGGCGGCACACTCTGCCAAATGGCATCGGCCGTTCCGTCAATTACTGGCACTACAGACGTGTATGGGATCGTAACCTGAGCTGCGACCTCTTTGGTCTCGGCCTGCGGCGTGCTTGCATATGCGCCAGTTCGCAACGATACTAGCGCGACAATTATTACCACCCATACAAAACGGTACATAATCTGTTATCAGTACAACCTTATCACAAGACCATCTCAATTCCTGCAACTAAATGATGAGTTCTATCAAACAATCGGCTGCCTGGTGGTGTTTTGTGCCCGCCAAGTTAACTGACGAAGCCTTTGTGCGTGCCTTGGCAGAAATGGGTTACAGCGCCGTGGAGTTGGCGCCCAAGTCCGCCTGGCCGCTGATCCAGGCCCACGGCCTGGCGCTGTCCGGTGTTTCGGGGCACAACTCGATCGTCGACGGTCTCAATCGGCGCGATCAGCACGATCGTATTGAGCGCGAACTGCGGGCGGCCATCGCTGACGCGGAGCAGTGGCGCATCCCAAATCTGATCTGTTTTAGCGGCAGCCGCGCCGGGCTGGACGACAAAGCCGGCGCAGCCATCGCCGCCGAAGGCTTGGCTCGGGTGGCGCCCATGGCCGAGGCCGCCGGCGTCACGCTTGTGCTGGAGCTGCTCAATTCCAAGGTCGACCACCCGGACTATCAGGCCGACCGCACTGCCTACGCCATAGAGGTCTGCCAACGCGTCGCTTCGCCGCGCGTCAAGGTGCTCTACGACATCTATCACATGCAGATCATGGAAGGCGATGTGATCCGCACCATCCAGGAGCACCACGCCGAGTTTGCGCACTATCACACCGCCGGCAATCCCGGCCGCCATGAACTGGACGAATCGCAAGAGATCAACTACGCGCCGATCTTCCGGGCCATCAAGGCCACCGGATACAACGGCTACGTGGTGCATGAGTTCATTCCGGCCGGCGATCCCATTGCCGGGTTGCGGCAGGCCTATGCGATCGGCGCAGCCAACTTATAGCCAGTCGTCGAGACCCAGCAGCTTGCGTCCCAAAGGCGTGAGCCTCGCGGTCAAGCCCTGAAGCTCCTCAACCTGGCGCGGATCACCCGGAAACGCGCGCTTGTATTCCGGCGAGAGCCGCTTGCGCCAGCGTTCGATGCGGCCGACCCGCTCCGCCCAATACGCTTCAGCATCGCTGACATCCACAGGCGACATGGTGATGTACTGCGCCAGGCGCGGCTTCTGCGAAACATTGTGGCCGTTGCCGTGCAACAAGCGCGTGTTCCAGATGACCAAATCGCCAGCGCGCATTTCCACTGGCACGATGCGCACGTCCGGCGGCAGTGCGGCCAGATCGGGCGTGCTCGGGTTGCGGTCGGCCGGCTGCGTGGCAATCCATTCTTCCAGCCGTTTATGAAATCCAGGGGCGCAGCGAAAGCCGCCCATGTCGGCGCTCGTGTCGGTCAGGCTCAGCACGCCCTGCACACGAAACGGCTGCGGCAGCTTGGTCGTGTCGATATCCCAATGGACAAAGCCCTTGTGGTCATACTCCGGGTGATCCGGATGCTGCGGCGGCTTAAACCCGGCACGGTCTTCGCTAACCCACAATTTTTCCGTGCCGTAGATCTCGCTGAAAACCTGATGCATGCGCGGATGCTGGCGGTTGTCCCACAGCGCTTGATGCTGGTAGATCTCTACCATGCCGCCGGTGCGGTGCGGCGGCCGATACCAGTCATTGGGATTGCCCGGATCCATGTCTAGAAACTCAAAAATGGCGCACACCGCGGCGTCGAGATTGGCTTGCGGCACAATGTCATGCACCACGACATAGCCATTGGCGTCAAAGAAAGCGTGATCGGCCGCGCTCAAAATGTTCATGCGGCGATTATTGCCGAACCCGGCATAATGCTCAACTTATGCTCACCTTGTCCGACCGCGACAGTGCCATGCTCCATGGCGAGTTTGGGCCAGCCACGCAAATGGCCATGCGCATTCTGACGCGCATGGCAGGCATCGCGCAGGCGCCGGCGCTACTCGACATCGACGGCGCGCACATCGACAGCACGGTGTTTATCGGCGACGCCAATCTCGAATACGCCGAACGGCTGGCCGCGCTCGGCGCAAAAGTGCGTGTGCCAACCACGTTGAACGTCAGCGGCCTGGACGAGCACCACTGGCGCGAATGGGCGGTGCCTCCCGAGTGGGCGGGCAAGGCCTATCGCCAAATGGCCGCTTATCAAAGCATGGGCACCCTGCCCACCTGGACCTGCGCGCCATACCAAACGGAACACAGACCACGATTTGGCCAGCAGCTGGCCTGGGGTGAATCCAATGCCATTGCATTCGCCAACTCGGTCATCGGCGCGCGCACCGAGCGCTATCCCGATCTCTTCGATGTGTGCTGCGCGGTCACCGGGCGCGCGCCGGCCATCGGGCTGCACTTGACCGAAAATCGCGCCGGCCAGCTGCTGCTGCGCCTGAAGTCCGTGCCGGAAGCGTTGCAGGCGCGCGACGATTTCTATCCGGTGCTGGGCCATCTGATCGGCAAGCTGTCGCGCTCGCGCATTCCGGTTGTCGACGGGCTTCAGGCGCAACCCAGCGAAGATCAGCTCAAGTCGCTGGGCGCGGCTTCGGCCTGTTCAGGCGCGGTGGCGCTGTTCCACATCGTCGGCGTCACGCCCGAGGCGCCCACGTTATCGATAGCGATGCAAGACCGAGCGCCGCTTGAGTCGCAGGATATTGACATGAACGACTTGCGCGCGGCTCGCCATGAACTCACGCATGGCGCTGATGGCGACGCCCTGCACATGGTGGTGCTTGGCAGCCCGCATTTTTCACTGGGCGAGTTGCGCCGGCTGGCGACGCTGGTCGAAGGCCGAGTACGACACCCCAGTGTGCGCTTTCTGGTCACCAGCAGCCGCGCCATGACCGCGCTGGCCGAGACCATGGGGGTCATGCGCCCCATCGCCGCGTTTGGCGCGCAGCTGACCGTGGACACCTGCATGCTCACCACCCCGATGCTGCCGCCGGAGATCAATCGATTGATGACCAACTCAGCCAAATTCGCCTACTACGCGCCGGGGTTGCTCAACAAGCACATCACCTACGGCAGCCTTGAAGACTGCGTCAACTCAGCCGTGGCGGGACGGATCGTCCGGGATGACAGCGCATGGCAATAATCAAGGGACAGCCGATCATCCCGGGTCAGGCGCGGGGGCAAGTGCTCACGTCTTCCGAGCCCTTGTCTTTTTGGGGCGGCTATGACTGGCAAACCGGCGAGGTGATCGACCGGCGGCATCCGCTCTCCGGTCGCATTGCCGCAGGCCGCATCCTGGCCGTGCCGTTTACGCGCGGCTCGTCGACCACCACCGCCGTGTTGCTTGAAGCGATCAAGGCCGGCACAGCGCCGGCGGCGATTGTCACGCTGGAGAGCGATTTCTTTTTCGCGCTGGCCTCAATTGTGGCGGATGAGTTGTATGCCACGCCCGTGCCGCTGATCGTGATCGACGCGGTTGACTTTGACGCCCTGCGCAACGATGACGAAGCCGAACTGTCGCACGACGGCACGCTTACCATTCGCGCAGCCACATAAGCTCAAGTGGCATCGAAGGGCCCCACGCATTCGCCCTTCGATGATCTTGTCGTGATCTTGCTCTTTCGGGACTTTACGGAACTTGCTTGACCTGCTTGGCTACTGGCAGATGTTGAATTCGCCAATCGACCAGGAGGGCGGGACTGTGAATGTGCCCGTGGGCTGCACGTAAACATACTGCGCTTGGACAGGCGCAAAGCGAATTGACAACAGACTTTGGCTGTTGGGGATGCCCGATGCAACAACTGTCCATGTGCCGCCATTGGTTGAAACGATGACTTGATAGGTTTTTAGCGCATTTACAGGATCTGCACTGCTGTCCAATTCCACGCCACTGATCGTGCGAATTTGGCCCATGGATACACCGAAATAGTGGCCTGCGCGCTGATAGGAGCCTAAAGTCCAGAATGTGCCGACGTTGCCATCAAGCGCACGCGCCGCAGTCGATGTGTTGCCAGATGCGCCAACCTGCCAGCCACTGCGCGGCACAAACGAGCAGACGGCTGAAGGCGTTGATGTTCGGGTTGGCGCTGGCGTTACGGTGGGTGTGCGCGTCGCTGTTGAAGTTGGGCCGACAGTGCGGGTGTTGACAAAGACCAAGTTGTACGTTCCGGCGCTCAGCGTTTGATAGTAACAGCCATTGCCACCAGGGTACGAGTTAGTCCAGCCGCCCTGGTTGGTCAGACAGATTCGGTAGCCGCCGGGCGCGATCATGATGCGCGTCGCACCATTGGATGCGGTAGTGCCCACGCCAACAACTTGATTCGTCTGCGAGCTGTTCACGACAATCTGCCAGCCGGCCAGTGGCGTCCATCCTTGCTCGAACACGGTCATGTCAAGTGTGACGCCACCGGGCGCCGGCGTTGGCGTCTGCGTCGCAGATGCGGGAGTGGGTGTCCGGGTGACTGTCGGCGTCGAAGTTGCAGTCGCGTTTTGTGTCGTAGCGGTGCTTTGCGGCGTGTTTGTCACCAACGGCACGAAGACTGTGGGCGACGATGTCGGTGTCGGGGTTGATGTGGCCACCGGCGCGGGTGTGGACGTCGGTGTCGATGTGGCCGTCGCTGTTGCCGGGGGCAATGCCGTGGCAGTCGGAACAGCAACTTGTTCAAATAGGGCCACAAGCGAGGCGTTGTTCGCCGTCGTCAGCGTCACTGTCGGCGACGTGCTGCTGCTGGCGCCACTCCATGCGACAAAGCGGTGGCCCGGAGCCGGACGGGCGATTATGGTGACCGGAACATTGTCGAAGTAAGTGCCCTGCCAAGGCTGCGCGCTGTTCGTCAAGGTGCCGCTCAAGTTCAGGCCATTGACCTGCACCATGCCCATCACTGGATTATTGACATTGAGCGACAGGGCAAACTGTCCATTCAAGCCAAAGAAGCGCCGGGTATGCTGCAAAAAGTACCCGTCGCGGGTGTTGATGAACTGCTGCGCGCGGTCGATGCTCACTTGGAAAGCGTAGATCAATCCATCCTCGCCATTCAGGCCATACGGACGCCAACGATCAAAGTGTTCCGAAATGAGAGGCCGAATGCGTGACGACATCGCGTTAAGCAGCGCCGTGGTGCGTGGTTTGAGAAACACGCTGTTTTGCTGATCGGCGATGGTGTTGATCAGCAACGTCCGGAATTCCGGACTCTCAAGCAACTTGCCGGCCACGATATTGAACTCATTGGCCGTGCCCGGCCCGACAGCCGATCCAAACACTTGCGGATACATGTTGTAGTCCGGAAGGTAATTGGGGCCGCCATCCGTGAGAAAGAACGACACGTCAAAATCTTTGATAAGCCATTGCCAGCGGCCACCGGCGGCTTGCGGACGCCAGATGCGCACATTGTTGACAGCATCTTGCTGGATGAAATCCCAGTTGCCAACATACAGCTCTGCGGCCATCCAGCGCGCATAGTTGTCTACGTCCATTTGCGTCTGGACATAGGCGTAGCTGGCCGGATCGCTCAGCGAGTGCGTTTCCAGATATTGGGTAAGGGCGTCATAGTGCGCCCCGCTGCCGTTGACGACTGTGCGGCCGGTGTATTCGAAATCAAGCACATCCACCAGATCGGCGTTTACGCCGGTGTTGGACTCGATGTAATCCTCGTTCATCTTCTCGCGCACATCGATCATGCCAAAGTATTCGCCGTTGATGAAAAGCACTGCCGGAATATAGGCGCCGTACAACAGCCCGGTGTCTTTCAGCACGTAAGCGCTGAACTGGTCGCGCAACTGGCCCTGGCCAAAGTCGCCGCCAGAGTTGCGCAGACGCAGCCGCTTAAACTTCGAGAAAACCTTTTCCGGAAACACCTGATAGTCGATGCTTTTTGCGCCATAGCTGTCGCGAAACGAAATGTCGAGGCTCTTCTGAACATGGCCACGCGACACATTGCCTGCGATGTCCGCGCCGGCATTCACACGAAATGCCGTGCTGCGATCAGCCTTGAAATATTCAATCGAAATTGGAACTTCAAGATCCTGCCAGAAGTTGGCGCCAAAGTACGGCGTGTCGGGCTGGTGATATTGCGACGGCCCAAGCACGTAGATGCCGCGCGGGTTGTCATCGCTGAAGAACATGGGCGGGTCAACGGCGATGGAGATCACCGGATAGCTCGCATAGCGGCTGGCAATCGCCGGGTCGACAAAATATGTGTTCGACTTGACCGGGCTGCTTAAGCTGCCATTTTTGAACGCGGCCACACGCAACACGGTGCTTTTGTACACTTCCTGCGCCGTCGGCGTATAGAAAAATGGCGTGGTGACCGCATTGGCGCCTGCGTTTGGCGCATTGATGCGCTGGCTGATCGCAATGGGGCCGCTATACAACTGGGATGTTGGCGTCGGATCCGAGCCATCGAGCGTGTAGCGCAGATCGGCGCCTGCCACGGTGCTGGTCAATACGATTAATTGCGATGTGGAGAAGATCCGCCCGTCGGAAATACTGCGGGCTCGGTCA
>JANMNW010000443.1:0-4229 GCA_031368515.1 Chloroflexota bacterium | reverse complement strand
CCCACTCGATGGTGGGCGGCCTGTGGGCGGTGGTCGTGGGGTTAATCACCACCCTCCGCACACCGACCACAGCACTCCCGACTACGTGCCGAATTCAGCCACCACCAGCGAGCCGTTGTGCCCGCCAAAGCCAAACGAATTGGTCAACGCCGCCTTGATCGGTTTGTGCACCGCGCTGTTGGGCGTGTAGTTCAGGTCGCACTCCGGGTCGGGCGTGTGGTAGTTGATGGTGGGCGGCACAATGCCGTCGTTGATCGCTTTGACGCAGAAGATCGCCTCAATCGCGCCGCCGGCGCCCAGCGCGTGGCCGGTCATGGATTTGGTCGAGCTGATGCTGACGTCGTATGCCGCTTCACCAAACACGCTTTTGATTGCCTTCGTCTCATTCAAGTCATTGAGCTGCGTGCTGGTGCCATGGGCGTTGATGTAGTCGATGGCTTTGGGCTCCAGATTGGCTTGCTTGAGCGCTTTGTGCATGGCCATCGTCGGGCCAAACACATTCGGCGCAGTGATGTGAAAGGCGTCGTCGGTGCACCCATATCCGAGCACTTCAGCGTAAATTTTGGCTCCGCGCGCCCGCGCGCGTTCAAGCGTCTCCATGACGACGATGCCTGCGCCTTCTGAAGTCACAAAGCCGCTGCGCGTCTTGTCGAACGGGCGGCTGGCCCGCTGCGGATCGTCGTTATACGTGCTCAGTGCGTTCATATTGTTGAAAGCGCACATGGCAAAGCCCACAATCGGCGCTTCGGCCCCGCCGGCGATGGCCGTATGCGCGCGGCCCGCCCGGATCATTTCAAACGCTTCGCCGATCGCGTTGACGCCACTGGCGCAGGCGGTCACCACGCAGATGTTGGGCCCGCGCACATTAAAGTGAATGGCCACCTGGCCTGTGGCCGTGTCCGGCAGCATCATGGGCACGGTAAACGGGCTGACCCGGCGCGGCCCTTTGTCGAGCATGATCTTGTGTTCTTCGATAAGCGTGGTGATGCCGCCAATGCCGCTGCCGATGACCACCGCCGTGTCCCAGGTGTTCGACTCGTCAATCTTGACGCCCGAGTCCTCGACCGCTTGCTTGGCCGCCACAAGCGCAAACTGCGACACACGATCCAGCCGCCGCATCTCTTTTGCGCCAAAAAACTGGCCGGCGTCAAAGCCTTTGACTTCGGCCGCAATTTTCATTTCGAACGGGCTTGCGTCAAACAAGCTGATTTTGCCGATGCCGCTGCGTCCGGCGATCAGGCTTGCCCAGGTGGTGGGCAGGTCAAGGCCGAGCGGCGTAACCGCGCCCATGCCGGTGATCACGACGCGCGAAGGGGTGTGTGGGTTTCCAGTCAAAATCTGTGCCTCTTGTTAGCGTGAGACTATATCAGTATCACTTGCAACACCCTGCCCGGGCGCGGGTTACGTTGCCTGGCCGTGGAACGCCTGGAACAACCGACAAATCTCATCTGCTCCCAAACCGCTCGCGCTATAGTGGCTGCCCATGGCCGATTTTTCGAAATACCCGGAAAAGCTCCGGGAAGTGCTGGAAATTTTTGAGGACAACCCCGGCGACCGCAACTCAATGCTGGTCGAATACTCCGATCAATTCGAGGGCGTGCCTGAGCGCATCGCCACGCGCCCGTATCCGCGCGAGCATCAGGTGCCGCACTGCGAATCCGATTCGTATGTGTTTGTAGAGGCGCTTGAACCGAAGCTGGGCCCGGCAACGCCGCTCAAGTACTACTTCGCGGTGGAGAACCCGTTTGGCGTGTCCGCGCGCTCGCTCAGCGCGATTCTCGATCAAACCCTGAGCGGACTGCCTGCGCGAGACATCGCCGCCATGCCGATAGACGATCTGGTCACGACGCTGTTTGGCCGCAATGTCAGCATGGGCAAAGGCCAGGGCCTGCTCAGCATCGCTTCGATGGTCAAAGTCTTCGCCCAGCGCTACGCTGCGCAGCAAGGCTCGGCGCAATGATCAAGCCTGATCGACTGGTCCAAATCTCGCGCCTAAAAGGTGCGGTCGTCGGCGTGATGGACATCGACGGCTACGAGTTTCACGCCAACAACGCCGTCAGCCTGCGCGGGCGGCTGGTCGTGCCGCTGGCTGAGGCCATGCAGCTGCTTGAGCCGCGCTTTGCGCCGCTAGGATACACACCCCACTTTGAGGCCAGCGGAACTGATTACACCCTCATCGCTGTGCCGGGCGTTACTCCGCGCATGCGCGAGGTGGTCATCAATCCGCGCCTCAATGTCTATTTGTTTCTGGCCACGCTGGCCTCCGTCACGCTGACCGGCGGGTTGGAAGGCGCCACGATTGAAACACTCAGCTTCAATCTGCCCCACGGGCTGATGTTTGCCGCCACGCTCATGAGCATTTTGGTCGCCCATGAGATGGGCCACTATGTCGTCGGCCGGCTGCGCGGCGCCAAAACCTCGTGGCCGCTCTTCCTGCCGTTGCCGCTCATCAGCCTGGGTGGCACGCTCGGCGCTGTGATCGTGCAACAACGGCCGTTCAAAGATCGCCGCACCTTGCTGGAAGTGGGCGTGGCGGGACCGCTGGCCGGGTTTGTGCTGGCGGTGCCGCTTTTTCTGCTTGGACTGTATCTCACCAACGGCACACCGCAAAGTGTGCCCGCCGGCTCCAGTTTTCTGGGCGATTCGCTGCTGACGCAAGTGATGGGCCTGAGCATGTTGGGCAATATCTATGTCAGCACGACGGAGAGCATCGTGGTGCATCCGGTGGCGTTTGCCGCGTGGATCGGGCTTCTGATCACCGGCATCAACTTGCTGCCGGCAGGCCAGCTCGACGGCGGCCACATCATGTACGCGCTGCTGGGCGAGAAGGCGCGCTATGTGTCGTATGGGGTAATTGCCACCATGATCGCGCTGGCTTTTGTGTCCGAGGCCTGGATCTTGTGGGCGTTTCTGCTGTTCTTGTTTGGCCGAACGCACCCGCCGGTGGAAGACGTGCGCACGCCGCTGGGCGCGATGCACTATCTGCTGGCGGTGGCGGGCATCCTGGTCTTTGTGCTGACATTTGTGCCCCGACCTCTTTTTATGACCTAGCAACAGTCGTGCAGCAGATTCGCAGCTTACAGCGGCTCGCGCGTGATACGCACGAGCCGCTGCACTTTCCTAACGTATTTTGCCTTATTGAGGCCATGTGCTACTATTGGCTCGACTAGAACTTTTGTTCTTATTATGGAGGCAAATCTCGTGAAGAAATATATGCTGCTCTACAAGAATCCGACCGGCGAAGCATGGGCTAACATGACTCCCGAATCCATGAAGACGATGATGGACCAATGGATGGTCTGGTATGGCAGGGTGGGCAGCGCGGTCGTGGACGGTGGGACGCCGCTACATAGCGTGATGCAAATCGGCCAAGGCAAAGCGAGCGCCGGGAAAAACCCCATCACGGGCTATACCATTGTGCAGGCTGAAGATGACGCCGCGCTAAAAGGCATCCTGGACGGCCATCCGCACCTGATGACACCCGATTCCAACGTTGAAGTGTTGGAGCTAAAGCCCATGTCGATGTAGCGTTTGTTCATTCGCAGCGGCAGACGAGATGTCGTCTTGAGTTCCGCACCCGCAAGTGTGCAGTATTTCCTGCGGTGTCGCCTGGGATGACAACGCTTGGTGTCTGCCATCACTGTGCGCTGCTGTAGCCACTTCGCACTCAGGATAGAAGCGTGACAGCAAATTGTCACTTTACGCTGACGCGTTCCAAGAACTCGAGCAAAATCGGCGCGCACAGTCTTGTCCATATAATTGGCGCACTGTGCAAGCGTTGTTCCACATCCGCGAAATCCCGATCTACGGCGACCTAATCCTGTCGCCCATGGATGGATTTTCCGACCAGCCGTTTCGCGTGCTGTGCCGCGAATACGGCAGCGCGATGAGCTACACCGAATTCACCAACATCGATGCGATCCAGCACGATGCCTGGAAAGCCCTGCGCCAGCTGGAGCACAAGGAAAGCGAAAAGCCGCAGTTCAGCATGCAAATCTTCGGCAGCGATGTCGACCGCTTTGTCGAAGCCGCCCTGAAATGCGAGGCGCTCGGCGCGAGCATCATCGACATCAACATGGGCTGCTCGGTCAACTGCGTCAGCAGCCGCGGTGCCGGCGCCGGGCTGTTGCGCGAGCCCAGGAAAATCGGAGCGATCTTCAACCGCATCTCGCGCGTGGTCAATCTGCCTGTCACCGGCAAAATTCGCCTGGGCTGGGACGATGACAACC
>JANMNW010000091.1:0-5418 GCA_031368515.1 Chloroflexota bacterium | reverse complement strand
CCTTCATTGCCAATTGGGACCCTGGCGCTCCAGGAGCAGTGAGCCCTTGGGCGGGCACTGGCTATACACACCAGGCCGGACTTGCACTTCTCTGGGAACCGCTGTTCTATTATTCATTGTTCGCAGGCAAGGAAATCCCATGGCTTGCTGAGAGTGGGACCTATAACGCCGACTTCACCGAACTCACCATCAAGATGCGCAAGGGTGCGGAATGGAGCGATGGCACACCCCTGACTGCGAAGGACGTGGTCTTCACGCTCGAGGGCCAGAAGAAAAATGAGAAGCTTGGCTTTCACGGCGCGGTTGTGAAATACATCAAGGAGGTAAAGTCGCCTGACGATGCCACTGTCGTTCTCACGTTCAACGTGCCAGCTCCACGCTTCAAGTTCGAATGGCTCAGCTTCAAGTTCGACACTGGCATGCCCATAGTTCCCGCGCACGTGTTGAGCCAGCAAGCGGATGTCTCAGCCTTTATGGGCCCCCTGGATATGCCGCACTCCGGCCCGTACAACCTCGTCAGCTGGAATGTAGATCAGAAAATCCTTAATCTCAACAAGAACTGGTGGGCGGCCAAGAGCGGGTTCCAGCCGCTACCTGCAGCTGAGCGCGTGATCTTCCTCAAAGTTGGAACAGCAGAAGCAGCGGCCCAGCGTGTCGTGAACAATGAAACCGATTCGTGCGTTGACCTGCGCTCAGAGCTAATCAAGAATACGGTCAAGAGCAACCCGAAGATCACCACGCACACTGGCGACAAACCCCCGTTTGGATATCTGGACTGGTGGCCGAACTCGCTCTGGGTCAATCACGACGCCGAGCCGTTCAATGATGTCAAGGTGCGCCGCGCGATAAGCTACGCGATTGACCGGCCCAAGCTGAACGAAGTGTTGTTCGATGGTGCCGAAGTGGCCACGATCTATCCGTTCCCGTTGTATCCCGGCCTGCAGAAGTTTGCGGATTCGGATGGTGTCAAGGCTCTGGTTGACAAATATCAGCCTGGAAAATACGATCTTGAAGAATCGGGCAAGCTGATGACCGATGCTGGATTCACCAAGAACGGCGATTTGTGGGAGAAGGACGGAAAGCCAGTCCCCGCCACGATCAGCGGATTTGAAGGTATTCATGGCGACATCGTGCCGGTGCTGGTCGAAATGCTTAAGGCGGGCGGCTTTGACGCTGCAATCGACTTCAGCGCCGATGGGTACAACAACATGAACAACGGCAAACCCGGTCTGTACATGTTTGGTCATGGTGCATCACTGGTCGATCCCTTCGCGGTGTTCGAGTTGTGGTCGTTCGCGGCGACGGGCACAACCGCTGGTAACAACAACTTCTCGCGATACAAAGATCCCGATTTCCTAAACATAGTCAAGGAAATGAGCCCGCTCCCGGCGGAAGATCCGAAATTCCAAGAACTCGCCGTGAAGGCTATGGAGCATTATTACAAGGATGTCATTGACATACCCGTGATCCAGTGGCTGCATCGCATTCCATACAATCAGACATACTGGACGAACTACCCGACTGCGGAGAATCCTTACCTGAATGGCGCGTTCTGGCACACCACGTTCCCGCTCATGATGGTCGCCCTCAAGCCAGCTGCGTAAGTTCTGAACGTTTTGCACGAGCCTAGGGCATGCACCTAAGACTTTTGCAATAAACTGGTCGTATGTAGCGCCGACTCGTAAGAGTCGGCGCTATGTGCAATCCGAGTAACTCATGGCTGCACAGGCAACACTGGTAGGGGAGGCAATAAGATGAGTTGGTCATATATTCTTCGCCGCATCGTCTTTCTGTTCTTTGTCATCTGGGTGACGTCAACAATCATCTTCTTCATTCCGCGCATTTCAGCGCGAAATCCTGTTCGCGAACGATTGGCCGAGCTCTCGCGAATGACCGGATTCACACCGGTGGATCTCGAGAAGATCATTGCGGCCTACAACGAAAAATTCGGGCTAAATAAACCGCTAGCCGAACAATATGTCGACTACATGAGTGGCGTATTGCGCGGCGATCTGGGCCCCTCATTGGCCAAGTATCCTAAGACGGTCTGGTCGTTGATCCTCGATGCGTTGCCCTGGACAATTGCGTTGCTGTTCGTGACCACCTTGATATCGTTCGTCCTGGGCAATCTCCTCGGTGCGATGACTGCGTGGCCGAAAAGCCCGCGCTGGGTAAAGGCATTGATGGGGCCGATGATGATGTTGCAGGGTGTGCCACCATATCTGCTGGGACTTCTGTTGATCTTCTTTGTCGCCTTTCGCTTAAAACTGCTCCCGATTAATGGTGCCATGAATGCCGGCACCGTGCCCGAGTTTTCGCTCAAGTTCATCCTGGATGCGTTGCGGCATCAGATCCTCCCAGCTGTGTCGATGATCCTGTCTTCGGTCGCGTTCTGGGCGCTTGGGATGCGCGGTATGGGTGTGACGATTCAGGGTGAGGACTACGTCAATTTCGCCGAACACAAGGGCTTGAGCTCAAGCGTAATCTTCCGCGACTACTACGTGCGCAACGCTCTATTGCCGCAAGTGACTGGCCTGGCGCTGGCCTTCGGCTCGGTCATCACCAGCGGTGTGCTGATTGAAACCTTGTTTGCCTTGCCAGGCTTGGGCAGCGTGCTGGGGCAGGCTATTGCCCAAAATGACTATTTTGTCATCTTCGGCATCTCGTTCTTCATCATCATCGCCGTCACGCTGCTCATGTTAATTGTCGACATCATTTATCCGTTGCTCGATCCTCGGATTCGACTGAACACGAAATGACCACACTTGCCGTCAACCCATCCTCTGTCGCGGCTTTCCAGCCGCCCTCGCGCGGTGTCTTGGCGATGCGCTATCTGCGGCGCAACAAGAGCCTCGGCATCGGCATTGCTCTGCTGGTGTTCCTGACGCTGTTTTCCATCTCCGGCCACTTGCTATTGAATGTAAATAAGATGGCCTACCCACTGGCGGTCAAGTCCAAGATGCCGCCCGATCCAGGTTGTCTGTTTGACTCAACCAAGCAGCTCAACAAGAATTGCCTTGTGCTTGGGTCGGATTTTTACGGCCGCGACTTGTTCGCCGTGATGGCGCGCGGGTTGGCGCAAACCGCGCAGATCGGCGCCCTTGCGGGCTTGATCGGTACTGTGGTAGGCACGGTGCTTGGCTTCATCGCCGCCTACTTTGGCGGAGTCATTGACGCCGTCATTCGAGCACTGACCGAAGTGCTGTTACCGATTCCAGTATTTTTGATCCAGGTGCTGATTGCCGGCGCCATAGACAAAAAACTGGTGACCGTCACCACCATGGCGCTGATCGTGGTGTTGCTGGCCTGGATGGGACCTACGCGCGTGATTCGCGCTCAGGTGCTGTCGATGCGCGAGCGCATGTTTGTCAATGTGGCCAAACTTTCGGGTATGAGCAACCTTGAAATCATCTTCAAAGAGATCATGCCCAATCTGTTGCCCTTTCTCGGGTCGTCGTTTGTCGGGCAGGTCTTTGCGGCGATTTTCGCCTCCTTCGGCTTGGCTGTCCTTGGTCTTGGCCCATTGCGCGAACCGTTGATTGGCAACACCCTTTACTTCGCCCAATATCAGGCCGCCATCTTCAATGGTTGGTGGTGGTGGCCGTTATGGCCCAGTCTCACGTTGATCATGGTGTTCGGCGGTTTGACGCTGATCATGGTCGGCCTGGACGAGATTGCCAATCCGCGCGTGCGCCGGTCGGAGTAAAGGCGAAGTAGCATGACGAATCCAGTATTGCAGGTCATCGATCTTCAGGTTACATATTACACAGACTCCGGCCGCGCCAAGGCGCTGGACAATGTGAGTTTTACCCTCAACGCAGGCGAGAAGCTGGGTTTGGTGGGCGAATCGGGTTCGGGCAAATCGACCATGGCTCTGGCCATGATGCGCATGATCAAGCCGCCGGGCCGTGTGGAAGGCGGGCAGGTGATCGTCGATGGCATCGACCTGGTCAAGCTTTCCGAGCAGGACATGCTCAAGGCGCGCTTGAGCAAGATCGCCTACATCCCGCAGGGCGCAATGAACTCGCTCAACCCAGTCATGCGCATCGGCGCGCAGATGATGGACGCGATTCGGGCGCATAACCCGCGCATGTCGCGAGGAGAGATGACAGATCGCTGCATGCAGTCGCTCGAATCGGTCGATTTGAAGCGCGAAGTATTCAAAATGTACCCGCATGAGCTGTCCGGCGGCATGAAGCAGCGCGTGTGCATTGCGATCAGCATCCTGCTCAGACCCAAGGTCATCATCGCCGACGAGCCGACCAGCGCGCTCGACGTAGTGACGCAGCGCCAGGTGATGGAGACGATCAACCGGGTACAGAAGGACCTCGGCGCAGCCGTAATCTTGATCGGCCACGACATGGGTCTGATGGCGCAGTCGATGGACAAGGTTGCAGTGATGTATGCGGGCAAGCTGACCGAACTGAGCACCGTGCAGCAAATGTTCACGCATCCGTTGCATCCGTATGCGCAAGCATTGATTCACAGCCTGCCCAACTTGGACAACAAGGGCGTTCTCGCTGGCATCCCCGGCCTGGCACCGTCGCTGTTGCGCATCCCTCCCGGCTGCCCATTTCATCCGCGCTGCAACCAGGCCATGGAACGCTGCAAATCGGTCGTGCCATTCTTGAAGCAGACGCCTGAAGGCCGCTGGGTTTCTTGTTTGTTGTATGAAGAAGAGGCGGTGAAGGCATCATGACACCACTGGTTGAGTTTCGCAATGTCACCAAAAGCTACAGTCGCGGGCTGATTTCCCGCGCTTCTGTAACCGCACTGAAGGACTTTTCGTTGGTGGTGGATGGCGAACATCCCAAAATCCTTACGATCGCGGGTGAGAGCGGCAGCGGCAAGACAACCATGGCCATGCTGTTGCTGGGCTTTATCCAGCCCACCTCCGGCCAGATTTTTTACAAAGGCAAGGACATCACCAAGCTTGATGGTGACGACCGGGTGACCTATCGCAAGGAAGTGCAGGCGATCTTTCAAGATCCGTTTGCGGTGTTCAATCCGTTCTACCACGTCGATCATCTGCTGACGGTGCCGATCGAGCGATTTGGGATGGCCAAAAGCAAAGCCGAAGCCCGCGCCAAAATGGACGAGGCTTTGAACACGGTCGGTCTGCGCCCGGAGGACATTCTGGGTCGCTTTCCGCACCAGTTGTCGGGCGGCCAGCGTCAGCGCATCAATGTCGCGCGCGCGCTGCTGCTTAAGCCGCGCGTAATTGTGGCCGACGAGCCAGTATCGATGGTCGACGCATCGTTGCGCGCCACCATCCTCGACAGCTTGAAACGGCTCAACCGCGAGCAGGACATCGCCATCCTCTACATCACGCATGACTTGACCACGGCCTATCACGTCGCCGACGACATCATGGTGTTGTATCGCGGCGCGGTGGTCGAGCGTGGCGATGTGGAGACG